>NZ_JAMXFI010000015.1:0-113351 GCF_025460875.1 Microvirga yunnanensis | reverse complement strand
CAACGACTACCTGCTCTACAACAAGAAGACCGGCATTCTCTCCTATGACCCCGACGGATCCGGCGGCAAGGCTGCCGTGGAATTCGCCCAGCTCAGCAAGAACCTGAAGCTCACCCACAAGGATTTCATGATCATTTGAGTCGAGGCGCCGCGCAGGACGCGGTAGGGGAACGGACCTCTCGGCGAGATGGCGTGCGTTACTCCAGCCGAGTTACCGACGAAATCCAAGGTCGGCGCCTTGTCATGACGCCACTACTACCTCTGTCCCATACGCGCGGCTTGTGATGCCGGGGAGCGGGATCTAACATCCTGCGCGTCGTGTTGGCGCACGGCCCTTGCCGGGGAAGTCCGCATGCGCCGAATCGCATCTGCCATGCCGGGTCGAGACCTGCCTTTTGTGAAACCTTTTCCGGCGGCGGATCGGTGTTGAAGTGACAAGTATTCACGGTAGTGTGAAGAGTTCGCCACGAAGGATCCGTCCTCAATCTCCGCTGTCGATGACATAATGTCTTGATCGCGGCGCATATTGCATCGTGGAGAATCATATATGAAAAGCCTGGACGAAAACCTGCGCGAGCAAATTGATCTACTGAGATTCCTGCTCGTGTCCGGTCTTGTGTTCCTGCACTACGGCCGGTTCCCCGGCTATACCCACGATCCATGGGAAGGATTGGTGCCAACCGATTATCCGGTTTCGACATTCGCGAACTCGTATCTCTATTTCATCTTTCTCAGTTCGGTCCCTCTGTTGAGCGCGATCTCGGGATATCTCTTCTTCCGAGAGGTCGATCACTCGGTCGCCTTCTATCTCAAGCGCTATCGCAGCCGGGTACGCTCCGTTCTCCTCCCCATGATGTCCTGGAACGTGATCTCCCTGGTGGTGGCCGCGACCGTGCTGACGGTCAATCCGAACTACGGGGAGATCCTGGCTTATGACGTCTTCAATCTGAAATGGCAGGACGTCATCAACGCGCTTGTCGGCTTGACTCAGAATCCCGCGAACTTCCAGTTCTGGTTTCTGAGGGACCTGTTCCTGACCGTCCTGTGCTCGCCGATTCTGGCCTTCGTCATCAGGCGAGCGCCCTGGACCGGCTTCACGGTCCTGTTCGTCGTATGGCTGTTGAACTTCAATGCGTGGCACATTTTCCATCGCCCTGACGTTCTCTTCTTCTTCTACATCGGCGCCATGGCGCGGCTCCTCAACTGGCCGGTCGCCACGATGGTCACTCCGCGAGCCGGGATCATCGCCCTGGTGTCTTTGCTGGTGCTCGTCGGCGTCCGGACCCTGTCTCCCCTCTTCGTGCCGGATGATCTACCGGCGCGCGAAGCCCTGCTCAACGTCTGGAGCGACGGGCTGCGGTTGCTGGGAGTCGTCGCATTGTGGGGCATCGCACCTCTGCTCGTATCGACCTATGTGGGGCGAATGATCGGAAAGGTTGCGGCGATCGCGTTCTTCCTCCATGCGCTTCATTGGCCCCTCAATCAATTCATGAAGGCCTGGTTCGTCCGCATGTTTCCCGATCACAGCGACTTCACGTTGCTGATCAACTTCTTCGGCAGTTCGATTCTCTCGGTCGCCCTGACCATCGGCGCCGCATGGGTGCTCAACGCGGTCGCCCCCTCGGTCTTCGATCATTTGAGCGGCGGCCGCTCGCGGCTGTGGAGCGCCGCCCGGAATCGCGTCAGCAGGCCAATGGCGGAGAAAGTTCCGCAAGTGGGCGCCTGACGGAGTTGGGCATGAGCCAGGGAGGCGGGCGGGACTCTCGCCCGCCTCCGTTTCGTCGCGAGGCATTCAGCCAAGAGCCACGCCAACAGCCACGAGAGGGAGGCGCTCGTTCAGCCGCGCAAAGCGAGATCTCGCCGGGTGCCCTGCCCTCACATCACGGCAACAAGCGACGGCAAGCCCTCGTTCTTCGTTGAAACCCTGCCGGGACCCGTGCCGTCGCGCTGCGGATCACCACCGCACCCGCAGCTGGCCGCCGACGGACCAGCGGCTGAACGGCTCGTCGTCCTGTTGCGGATTGAAGCTGCCGTCGTCGTCTGACGAGCGGGCATAGGAGATGAGGTAGTTGGCGTAGAGCGCGAAGGAAGCCTGCTGGGTGAAGTCGTAGTTCAGGCGCGCCGACGTATAGGAGACGAAACCCACCTCGCCCGGCTCGCTGAAGCCGTATCCCGCGGCCGCCTGGATGTCGAACCACCACTTGTCCGCGAGAGGACCGTAGAACTGCAGGGTCGCCTCGAGGGACTGGTAACGCTTCGGGTTCCAGTATCCGTTGTCGAGCACCTCCTTGAACTCGAAACCCGTGTAGCGGGCGCCGAGCCAGAAATAGGGGTTGGCGGTCAACCGCTTGGCCGCTTCGAATTGGCCCCAGACGCGCTCGTTGCCGTCCGAATACTGGCTGTAGATCCCCTGCGCGCTGAACCGGGTGGCGTTATCCGGCGTGAGATCCACCGAGAACCCGAAATCGTTCGCGAGGATGTCGTTCACGATGGAGCGCGTGTTCTCGTCCGCGTAGCGCCGCCCCAGATCGAGGTCGAACCGCAGGAGATCGGACGGAATCAGGCTCAGGGTCGTCTCGTGGGTGAAGGTCACGTCCTGCTCGTCCTTCGGACTGACCCGGCTCGGGATCTCCTCCTCCAGGTTCAGGAAGAACGAGGTCTTGAACTCCAGATAATCGTTGAACCGGTGGCGGCCCGCCAGGCCGAGGCTGTACATGTCGACGCTGGGGAAATCCGCGCCCCTGTAGCGCATGAAGCGCGTCTGAGAGGCGAACTTGGTCAGGCCGGCATTGAACGTCAGCTCGTGCGAGGCCTGCAGCGACCAAATCGCCAGATCGTCGGAGCGCCTCGCATACCAGGTCTCGATTTGAGTCAGGGGGCGACGCTCGAGATAGAGCTGATCGAGGAGGCGCTGAGCGCCCTCGTCCCCGGGCTTCGCCGCGAGCACGGCCCGAGCATAGGTCTCGGACAGGTCGGGGCGGCCCATCTCGTTCCGTGCCTGGGCGGCGATGAACAGGGTCGCCGGGTTGCGGTCGCCGGCTGCCAGGAGAGGCTCCAGGCGGGCCAGCGCGGCGCGCGGAAGCCCCATGGATCGTTCCGCCGTCGCGGCGCCGCGGATCGCCTCCACGTTGCGCGGCTGCAGGGCGAGGACCGCCTCGAAATCGACCAGTGCGGCCTGGTGGCGGGTGATGTCGTTGAGCGCGTTGCCGCGCCCGACCAGAGCCTCCACGTCACGGGGATCGGACGCGATGATCTCGCTGAAGACCGGGATGGCGAGTTTCTGCTGGCCGCTCCAGGCGAGCGCGCGGGCCAATCCGAGCTGCGCGTCGCGCTTCTCCTTGCCCGTGAGGTCGGGCCGCTCCAGGATCTCCTGGAACAGCGGAACGGCTCGCAGGGGCTGGCCCGCATAGAGGACCTGCTCGGCATATTCCCGCAGCAGCTCCCGGCGGCGGCCCGGCATCACCGTCAGGGCGCGCTCGAACAGGTTGACCGCCTCGGCGTTGCGGGCCTGGCCGGCGGCCTGACGCGCAGCGCCCACGAGGGCGTCGGAGAAGGCCTTGCGCGCCTCCGCGTCGCGCGGGTTCTCCCGCAGGATGCTCTGCCACGCGGAGATCGCTTCCCGGAACTGGCTGCTCCAGAGCAGGGCGAAGGCCAGCCCGCGCCGGACGCGCCGGCGCTCGGCCTCCGGGCGCTGCCCGTCGCGAAGAGCCTCCCGGTACAGCGGCACGGCCCGCGCCGGATCGCCCGAATAGACCACCTGGTCGGCGTATTCCGGCAGCAATTCCTGACGCCGCTGCGGAGCGGCCTCGATGGCTTGCCGGAAGAACGTGGCGGCATCGGCGTTTTTCGTCCTCTGGGCGGATTGGCGGGCGGCCCCGACATACGCGTCCGAGAGAGCCTTGCGGGCCTCCGCGTCGCCCCGGTCCGCCCTCAGGATCGTGTCCCAGGCCTCGATGGCCTGTGGGAACTGGCTGCTCCACAACAGGGCGAAGGCCAGCGACCTCTCGACCGGCCGGCGCTCGGCCGGGGCGAGATCCCGGCGCGCGAGAACCTCGCGATAGACAGGCACCGCCCGGCCCGGCTCGCCCGAATAGGCGAGCTGGTCCGCATATTCCCGTCCGATCTGGCCGCGCTTCGACGGGTCGAGCGCGATCGCGCGTTCGAAGAGTGCCGCGGCCTCCTTGTTCGCCCCACGACCCGCGGCCTCCCGGGCCGCGGCGATCGCCGCATCGGCCGGAGCGGCCGCCGGCGCGGGCGGTGCCGCCGGCGCGGCTGGCGCAGCCTGGACGGTCGGCGCGGCCGGACGGCTCGCCCCGGCGCGCGCATCGGCCAGCCCCTGGCGCAGCTGGGCGTCCTCGGGCGCCTCCCGAAGGGCCTCCTCGAGGGCTCCCACGGCGGCCGGGAACTGACCGCTCCAGAGCAGCGCGAAGGCAAGGCCGCGCCTCAGGCGTCGCTGCTGGTCCGCCGGGCGGCCGCCATCGCGCAAGGCTTCCCGGTAGAGAGGAACGGCCTGAGCCGGCTGGCCGGCATAGGCGGTCTGGTCGGCCCATTCCGGCAGCAGTTCCTGACGCCGCCCGGGTGCCGCTTCGATCGCCCGGGCGAAGAGCGGGACGGCATTGGCGTTCTCATTGCGCTCCCCGGCCT
This sequence comes from Microvirga yunnanensis, assembly GCF_025460875.1. Classification (NCBI taxonomy): domain Bacteria; kingdom Pseudomonadati; phylum Pseudomonadota; class Alphaproteobacteria; order Hyphomicrobiales; family Methylobacteriaceae; genus Microvirga; species Microvirga yunnanensis. Next base: position 108,707 of record NZ_JAMXFI010000015.1, on the reverse strand, counting down.
GCCGGGCAGCGCCCACGAGAGCGTCGGACAGGGCTTTTCGGGCCTCGTCGCTGGTCGGATCGGCGCGCAGGCGCGCCTCCCAGGCGGCCACCGCTTCCTGGAAGCGGCTGCCCCACAAGAGGGCGAAAGCGAGCCCCCGCTCGGCGCGTTGCCGGATGTCGGCCTCGAGGCCGGAATGGGAGAGAAACTCCCGGTAGAGCGGCACCGCGTCGGCGGGACGGCCGGAATAGGTGACCTGATCGGCATATTCGAGGAGCAGGTCGCGACGGCGCTCAGGCGCCAGGACGATCGCCTGTTCGAAGAGACGCGCGGCCTCCCGGTTGTCGTTCGCGCCGGCGGCCTGGCGGGCCTGCTCCACCACCTCGTCGGCCGACTGGGCCCAGGCCCGCGACGGGCCGAGACCCGCCCCGAACAGGACCAGCAGGCTTGCGAAACACACGTGAAGGGCAAGCCTGCGTGGAAACATCGTCTCGGAATCTCGAATCGTGAACTATGGTCGGGAGGATCAATATCTGGAATTCGGCCTTATAGCAGGTAAAGATCATCTTTCACGGGGTCGCAACGCCTGCATGGGTTTCTTTCCTCAAAAATAGCCTAAGTTCCTTCCTCGGCCAGAGGTTATCGCCTCCAACTTTTTGGGAGTTGCCGTTCTTGTCCCGCCCTGCCTCGCGTTTCCAAACTCAGAAGCCCTGGACACCGCTGCCCTATTCTCCCCTGCACGAAACGATCTGGCAGTTCCTCTGCACGGCGAGCCTCGTGTTCGGCACGTGGTATCTGGGATGGCGCTGGCTGAAATCGATCAACTACGACGCCCTCTGGTTCTCGATCCCGCTGCTGATCGCCGAGACGGGATCCTTCATCGGGCTCGTGTTCTTCACGGTCAATCTCTGGTCGGCGAAGTCTCCGGTCCGCGGTGCGCTCCCCGCGACGGCCCGCGAGTGCTCGGACGATCCCGACATGCCGGACCGCCCCGTCTCGGTCGACGTCTTCGTCGCCACCTACAGCGAGGATCCCGAACTGGTCCGGGTGGGCCTGCAGCATTCCAAGAAGCTCACCTATCCCTACCCCATCAGCCTCCAGATCCACGTGCTCGACGACGGCAAGCGGCCGGCCATGGAGGCGGTCGCCCGCGAGGAAGGGGTCAACTACATCACCCGGTCCGACAATGTCGGGTTCAAGGCCGGGAACCTCCGCAATGCCATGTCGGCCACGTCGGGCGATTTCATCCTGATCTGCGATGCCGACATGCACCCCTTCCCGACCTTTCTCGAGGAGACGCTCGGCTATTTCCGCGATCCCAAGGTGGCGTGGGTCCAGACCCCCCACTGGTTCTACGACATCCCGCCGGGCGTGCCCCTGCCGGCTGCGCTCGAACGGCGCCTGGGCGCTTTCGGCCGCGGTCTCGGCCGCGCCTTCGAACGGATCTTCGGCGCGGTTCAGATCGGCGAGGATCCGTTCGCCAACGACCCCCAGCTCTTCTTCGACGTGATCCAGCGCCGGCGGAATTGGGCCAATGCGAGCTTCTGCTGCGGGGCCGGCTCGATCCATCGCCGCGAGGCCGTCATGGAGGCGGCGCTGCGGCAATGGTCGGATCAGGTGGCGGCCGCCGCGGGCCGCAACGAGACGGCCGCCCGCGAGCTGACCGGCGAGGCCGTCATCACGGACTCGATCAGCGACGCCATGCGCTGGCAGAGCGCCCTCGACGAGGAGTTCCAGCCCTACAAGTTCCACGTGTCGGAGGACATCTACACGTCGATCGTGCTCCACAGCGACCGGGAGCGCGGATGGAAATCCGTCCTCCACCCCGTGGTCCAGTCCAAGATGCTGTCCCCCAACGACCTCCTCAGCTGGACCATCCAGCGCTTCAAGTACGCGGGCGGCACCCTGGACATCCTGGCCCATGACAACCCGCTCGTCCGCCGTGGCCTGACGCTGCCGCAGAAGCTCATGTACGGCTCCACCTTCTATTCGTACCTGTCGCCGCTCTGGAACGTGATCTTCCTGGTCTCGCCCATCGTGTTCCTCTTTTCGGGCATCGCTCCGGTGTCCGGCTACTCGCTCGACTTCTTCCTCCACATCGCGCCGTTCCTGCTTCTCAACGAGCTGTCGCAGCTCGTCGCGATGTGGGGCAATTCGAACGCCAAGGGGCGGGCCTGGTACCTCGCCATGTTCCCGCTGAACCTCCAGGCCCTCTGGGCCGTGGTGAGAGGCCAGAAGATTTCGTTCCCGGTCACGCCGAAGGACCGCCAGGTGGGCACTTATGGCCGCCTCGTCCGGTGGCAGATCGGGCTCGTGATCGTCACCCTGGCGGGTCTGATCTGGGGCTGGTACTCGTTCGGGACCGGCCGCGAGGGCTACACGCTCGGGGCGATGATCGCCAACACGCTCTGGGGGTTGAGCAATGCCCTGTCCATGCTCCCGGTGATCCGGGCGGCGTACTGGCAGCCGGATCCCGAGTACGAGGCGGCCATCACCGAAGGCGCGCTGCCGACGGGGCTCTAAAGCGTCGGACCCGAAAGCGGGCTCCACCTTCGGGATCGGATCCGATGCTCCACTCTTGGCTGGCGCATCGTTCGGGACGCGACCGAGGCCCGATTTCGTCCGCACGATGGGCTAGCGCATCGGACGGAAAAGTGGACCCGGCATTCACTGGCGTGGCCCTTCGGGTCGCTTGCGCGGCCCGCTGGGTCCGTCTCATCCGATGCGCCGGTCAAGAGAATGAGCCTCGGATAAATCCCAAAAGTGGTGTCCACTTTTGGGTCCGAGGCTCTAGACGGTCTCCAGAATGGTGAAGACCCGGTCCAGGGCCGTGAGGCGCATGAGCCTGCGCACCTGAGGACCGGGCGCGACGAGACGCAGGTTGCCGTCGGCCCTGCGCGCGGCCTTGAGGCCGGACACCAGCACGCCGAGGCCCGTGCTGTCGATGAACGGCACCTCGGCCAGATCGACGAGGACCTGCGTCGCCCCACCGGCGAGCGCGCCGTCCAGGCGGGCCCTGAGCCCGGGCGCGGCGGCGGCATCCAGCCGGCCCTGGAGGCGCAGGTGGGCCACGGCCCCGGCCAGGTGCTCCACGTGGACGACCATCACGGGGAACCGTGCGGACGAACGGGCCAGAACCGCTCGGCCGGACCCGACGCGCCGCCGGTCCGGATGGCGAACTCCGCGACGGCGCTCCGGAAATCGGCCGTGAAGCGGAAGATCACCGGCACCTGCGACCGGTAGCACGCAATGGCGTCGAGACGCGTGTCGAGGGCATAGCCGATCGGGACGAGGACGGGCTCGCCGACGGCGCCACCCAGCGCGGCGAGGCGCGCCGTAACGCCGGCCGGCGTATGGATCGCATAGGGGCAATCCTCGTAGGCGTAGACCTGCGCCCCCTGCCCGGCCAGGCTGCGGCCCGCCTCGAACACGAGCTGGTGGTCGACATGGGACCCGACGCCGAGCGGAACGAAGACACGGATCCCCTCGCACCATTCCGGCAGGTGGCGGATCTCCTCGGCCAAGTGCATCGCCAGCTCGAGCTCCTCGCCGATCAGAGGGCCGAACAGCTCCTGATCGGACTTGTAGCGGTCGCCGCAATAGATGGCGTCCGGCATGCCCAGCCAGCGGACCGGAGCGCCGAGCGTGCGGGCGGCGTCGGCATCCTCGGCGCGCCGGACGGCGAGCACCTGCTCGGCATCCGTGACCTTCCAGCGCTCGTGCTTCCAGGCGGCGAAGGGGCCGACCATTTCGTCGACCAGCTCGCCGGCGAAGACGGTCACCATGCGCGGCTCGTGCCCATGCTCGGCCAGAAGCGCGACGGTTCCGCCGCAGGACAGGGGAACATCGTCATAATGCGGCTGAATGAAAAGCGCCGGTCCTGACGCCGGAGAGTTCATCGAATTCTGCTTCTTCTACCTGACGCCGGAACGGTCGAGCGAGCCTTTAGCGGAGATGGCCATGGCAGGGAAGCCGGAGCCTTGCCGCAAAAAGTTTCGATCGAATGAATTCCGATCTGGACGTCGCGGTGGGAGACGCCAACCGTCGCTGATCGGAATGCGATCGAACAAGAATGTTCCAACGTGTCAGCGAGTCAAGAAGCCGCCGTTGCTCCACATGGACCTCTGCCTGCTCGCTTGCCAGGGACCGGGACGAACTTCTAATGTCGGCACCTCGTCCCCGCTATGGGGACGGCAACCCGTTTCAGTATCGCGTTCCAAGCTTACCGGAGGCTCAACGGTGACTTTCAGGGATGGCCTCCTCAAGGCCCGGGGGCAGCTTACCTTCATCGCCGCGCTGGCGATCTCGACCGGAATCATCATCTATCTCGAAGCGCTCGACACCGAGGCGCATATCCAGGGCCGGGTCGCGACGGAACTGTCCCGGCAGAGGAACGCGCCGGCGACGGTCTCGCCCGCCATCGAGGCTGCGGTGCGCACGAATCTCCAGCGCTCGGAAGAGGCTTACGGCGCCGATCCCGACAGCCCCACCACCCGGGCGGCCCTTCTGTCCACCCTCTCGTCGGCCGTGCAGCTCGGCATCCTGAGGCCCGAAGACGGCCTGACGCGGGCGCAACGGGTCGTCGCCGACATGGAACGCCGGCGCGGCGAGCCCAGCACGGTGGTGGACGCCGCGCTCGGCTCGGCCGCCGTCGCGTTCCCGTCGCTCCAGGACAGGATCGCAGGGCTCAACGCGTCGCCGAGAAGCTGACGTCAGGACCCGGGGCGGGCGATCCGCTTGACCATCCGCAGGCGGTTCTCCGATTCGTTCGACACGTACTCGACCTCGTCCATGTTCATATGGATGAGGGCCAGGCCCATGCCGCCCTCCGGGATCTCGGCCAGATCGGTCTCGTCGAAGGTGAACGGATCGTCGGACGCCTGTTCCAGGACCCCGGCCGCCATTGGAAGCGCGTGATCGATCACGTCGATCACGATCCGGTCGGCCTGGAGCCCGACGGCGACCTGGACGTCCTTGCCCTTCTCTCCGTGATAGCCGTGCTTGATGACGTTGTTGATGGCCTCGACGAGGCTGAGTTCCACGGCGTCGAGGTCGTCAGGGCCGAGGAAGTCCTCGCACAGGGCCCGCACGGCGCGTGCCAGGAGGGAGACCTTGTCGAGGTCGCTGTCGATGGAAAGGCTGATGGAGGCGACCATTCCTGTTTCTTCCTGCTCTCTCGCGGCGACCGATCAGGCAGAAAGCTGTTCGACGGCGGATTCCACGTTCGGATGAAGGGTGAAGACCTTGTCCATCCGGGTCAGGGTGAACAGTCGGCTGACCGCCCCCGTGGCGCCCGCCACCGCAAGGCTCCCCCGCGGACCAAGGCGCTTGAGGCACGAAACAAGGGCGCCGAGACCCGAACTGTCGATGAACTCGACGCCGCTCAGATCCAGGACGATCTGGTTCTGGCCGGCCTCGATGCACTTCGTGATCTCGTCCTTGAAGGCTGGCGCCCGGCTCGCGTCGATCCGCCTTTCCGACACCCGGACGACCAGGACATTGTTACGAAGATCAGTGGACAGCATCGACAGGGATCCTTTCAGGCAAGCGCTCCAGCATGAGAACGCTCAAATCGTCGTCCAGGGTTTCAGAGCCGCGCCACGTCCGCACCGCGACATCGAGCCGGTCGAGGAGCGCGCGGGTGGAATCCGTGGCATTTTCGCCGACGATGCGGCGCAGGCGTTCCTCCGAGAACTGCTCTCCGTCCTTGTCTTCGGCTTCCACCAACCCGTCCGAGTAGATCAGGAGCCGGTCGTGCGGCGCGAACTCGAAATCCAGGCGCTCATAGGCGGCCGCCGGGAACATGCCGATGGGGAACCCGCCCTCGCCGAGCATCTCGACGAGCCCGTCCGACCGGATCACCACCGGCGAGGGATGCCCCGCCTGCACGATGCTGGCCTGGTGGGTCCGGGGATGGATCTCGCCGAGGATCATGGTGAAGTACGGAAGATCCTCGGGCCAGTCGTTGTTGATCTGGGCGGCGATCTCTTCCAGGCGCATCCCCTGGGTCCGCGTCAGGATCGCCTGGGACAGGGTATGGTGACAGGCGACGGACACGAGAGCCGCCGCCGCCCCATGGCCGGCCACATCCACCTGGAAGAATCCGATCCCGCCGTCATTGCGGCGCAACACGTTGTAGGTATCGCCGGCGATCAGGCTCGAGGGGCGGTAGAGCCCCCGGTAGCTCACGTTGCCCATGGCGGCCGCCGGAGGCAGCATGGCGCCCTGGATGACGGCGGCAGCCTCGAGATCCTTGCGAAGCTGCCGGTAGGTCTCCCTCAGGCGGGCGTGGAGAACCTGCTTCTCGTTCTGCGCCCGCTCCCGCTGGATCGCGTTGGCCTTGAAGACGCGCAGCGCGTCGTTCATCTCGCCGATCTCGTCGGCGCGCATCAGCCGCGGGAGCGGTGTGGAGAGGTCGTTGTCGGCGAGCCTCAGCATGGTCTGGCTCAGCGCCTCGAGGGGCTGCACCACCCGTCGGCGGACCACCAGGACGCTGCCGATCACCGCCGCGATCCCGAGGAGCAGAAGCCCGGACCATTGCAGGACCGACAGGCGGGCCCGGCGAAGCGTGGCCTCGAGGCGGTTGCGAGAGCTCCCGAGCAGTTCCTGCTGCAAGTGGGCGATGTTGCGCAGGGAATGGTCCGTGGCGTCGTACCATTGGGCCGCGTCGATCCCGATCGGCACCTTGCTCAGCAGGGAATTCAGAAGCGATTGCTGGAGCGGCGCGAAGGTCGAGGTGTAATCCTCCCGCGTGGCCGCGATCGCCGCGGTGACCGATGGGCTCAGAGGAGAGCCCAGTTGCCCGTCGATCAGCTCCCAGGCGAGACCGGCCCGGCCGGCATTGCGGCTGATGGCGTCGAATTCCAGCCCCCCGACGGTTCCGGGCTCCATCAGCGCGCGACTCATGAGCGCCTGGTTGCGTGCGATGCTCTCGCTCAGGATCCCGGCCTGGGTCCTCAGGTTCGCCTCCGCGCGCAGGGTTGGCTCCAGCGGTCGCTCCTGCTGGAGCAGCGTCAGGCGCGAGGATTGCAGGTCCCCGATGAGACGGGTCGCTTCCTGGAACCAGCGCGGCGCGAATTCACCGCCCCGCTGCGGCCGATCGGACGCGAGGGAGGTATCGGCCTGCCTGCGCAGCCCCCCGATATCCTCGCGGATCCGGGCCAAAGCCGCCAGGCCCGCATCGGTGCTGCTGATGAAACCGGCCGTGCCCTTCAGCTCCCGTTCCGCGGCTCCGAGAAACGAGTCGACCCGGCGCCGAGCCTCTTCCAGGCTCCCGGGCCTCCCGATCCGGCGGCCTGGATCGAGCAGCGCCACGAAGGTCTGGCTTCGTTCGTTGGCGAGGGCCTCGGTTCCGAGAAGAAGCTGTTCGCGAACCGCGTTCGACGCCGCCAGGCGTTGCGCGGTCTGGTAATCGAGAAGCTCGGCGCGAATCTGGATCGAAACCGCGACCAGCAGGGCGATTCCCAGGAAAGCCGTCAATATCAGGAGGGTGTGGCGGATCTTCATGAGGCGGGATCTGCAATCGCTGCAATCGGTTTACATCACGATGGACGATTTTCTTCGCGGACTAGGAATTGATGGCCCAGCATGGCCTTAGTCGGGATGGCTTGTCGAGCGTTGCCGTTCGCCGAGACCTGCTTTTCGGCACCGCTCTTTGCACCTCTGACCTGTCCTTGCAACCGCTCCGGCGCGCAATACTCAAGAATTGCAACCTGGTTACGGCCGAATACGAGATGAAGTGGGACGTGATCGGCGCCGATCCTCACAGGCCCGATTATTCGGCCTCCGACAGGCTCGTCGCCTTTGCGGCGGATAACGGCCTCGCCGTCCACGGCCATACGCTCTGGTGGCACGAGGCCGTCCCGGCCGCCTGGCGCGAAGGGTCGGACCGCCGGTTCGAGGAAGCGGCCCTGCGGCATCTCGAGACGACCGTGGCGCGCTATGCCGGCCGCCTGCATTCCTGGGACGTGATCAACGAACCCCTCGACTCCTCCCAGGGACGAGGCGACGGGCTGCGCCGCTCGCGGTTTCTCCATGCCCTGGGCCCCGACTATCTCGCGACGGCGTTCCGCCGGGCGGCCGATCTCGACCCGGCGGCCCTTCTGGTCCTCAACGAAATGGGCCTGGAATACGCCCATCCCGAGGCGGAGACGAAGCGGCGGATGATGCTGCGTCTCCTCGAACGGGAGCTCGCCAGGGGCACGCCGATCGGATGCCTCGGGATCCAGTCGCACCTGACAGCCCTCGAACAGCCCCGGGAGCATCCGCAGCTCCGCGCCTTCCTGCGGGAGATCGAGCGCATGGGCCTCGCCGTGATGATCACCGAGCTGGACGTCTCCGACCATCTCTGCCCCCGGGACCGGACGCGGCGCGATGCCATCGTGGCCGATACCTACCGGGCGTATCTCGATCTCGTCCTCGCGGAGGGCGCCGTCCGCGCCGTGAGCACCTGGGGGCTGAGCGACGGCTCCACCTGGCTCAACGGGTTCAGGCCGCGGGCCGACGGAGCTCCTCAGAGGCCGCTCCTCCACGACCGCGCCTTCCGGCGCAAGCCCGCCTGGCACGCGGTCAAGGATGCCTTCGGTCATGCTCCCGACCGCCCGGTTTCCGGTGCCTGACGCTGCCCGACCGGAGGGCGTCGCAATGGTGCGGCCATGTTATTGCATCATCCGGGCTTACCTCTCCGGTGAAGCTGGACTATGCAGGATTGCCATTGAGTGTGCGCCCGGTTGAGCCGAGCTTTGCGGAGCCGCACCCGGCCTGAGAGTTTGCGTAGAAAGGTGTTCCATGCCGTTTCCGACAGGTCCTCATGAAGAAGAGCGCCTGCGAGCTCTCCTTGAAACCGGCGCCCTCACATCCCGGGCCGATCCGGCCCTGGACGGGATCTGCGACGAGGTCCGCGCTCATTTCCACGTGCCGATGTGCACCATCACCCTGATCGACCGCGCCCGTCAGCTCATCAAGGCGGCCCGGGGCCTCGAGACCGGGGAGACCCGGCGGGAGGCGGCCTTCTGCAATTACACGATCCTGCGCGACGACGTCTTCGTGGTCGAGGACGCCTTGGCGGACGAGCGGTTCAGGACCAACCACTTCGTGACGGGAGCGCCCCATATCCGATCCTATGCCGGCGCTCCGTTGATCTTCCTGAAGGATATCCGCCTCGGGGCCCTGTGCCTGCTCGATACCAAGCCCCGCGCCTTCTCCCGCGGCGACAAGGCCGAGCTTCGGCTGTTCGCCGACAGGGTCGTGCGGGAGATCGCCCGGAAGGAACTGGAATGGACCGAGCCGGCCTGATCGGACCCGCGTCAAAGCCGGATGTTGTAAAGGCCGACCCGGTGCTGTAAAGGCACACGCGCGTCTTCGGTCGCGCGCTTCCTCCTATCGGGGAACGCCTGCGCGAGGCGCTGGATCGATCCAGGCGGCAGATCGGGCCGGTCCGGGCGCGGTTTCGCCGGATGGGCCGGGTGTTCCTGCCCTCGATCGACAGGTCCTTCCGCCGTGACTTCGCATTGATGCGGCCTGGGCGGGGCACCGCACGGATGTCAGTTTCGATTAGAACAAGTGGATGTGGCGGATGAATGCTCCCGCGCCGAAAGTCTCGTTCGTTTCCTTAGGGTGCCCCAAGGCCCTGGTGGATTCCGAACGCATCATCACCCAGCTCCGGGCCCAGGGCTACCAGCTCACCAAGGAGCACGACGGGGCCGACGTGGTGATCGTCAACACCTGCGGTTTCCTCGACAGCGCCAAGGCCGAGTCGCTGGAAGCCATCGGCGATGCCATGGCGGAGAACGGCAAGGTCATCGTGACCGGCTGCATGGGCGCCGAGCCGGAGCAGATCCGCGACCAGTTCCCGAACGTCCTGGCGATCACCGGACCGCAGGCCTACGAATCCGTCGTCTCGGCCGTGCACCAGGCCGCGCCGCCGGCGCACGACCCCTTCGTCGATCTCGTGCCGCCCCAGGGCGTGAAGCTCACCCCGCGCCACTACGCCTATCTGAAGATCTCGGAGGGCTGCAACAACCGCTGCTCCTTCTGCATCATCCCCAAGCTGCGCGGCGACCTGGTCAGCCGTCCCATCGCCGACGTGCTGCGCGAGGCGGAGCGGCTCGCCCGCGCGGGCGTGAAGGAGCTTCTGGTGATCTCGCAGGACACCAGCGCCTACGGGCTCGACATCAAGTACCAGCCGAGCCTGTGGAAGGACCGGGAGGTCCGCACCCGGTTCTTCGAGCTTGCCCGGGAGCTTGGCGATCTCGGCATGTGGGTGCGCATGCACTACGTCTACCCTTACCCGCATGTGGACGAGGTCATCCCGCTGATGGCCGAGGGCAAGATCCTCCCCTATCTCGACATCCCGTTCCAGCACGCCTCCCCGCGGGTCCTGAAGTCCATGCGCCGCCCGGGCAACCAGGAGAGGACCCTGGAGCGCATCCGCAAATGGCGCGAGATCTGCCCGGACCTCGCCATCCGGTCGACCTTCATCGTCGGCTTCCCCGGCGAGACCGAGGAGGACGTGGACTTCCTGATGCAGTGGCTGAAGGACGCCAGGATCGACCGGGCCGGCTGCTTCCAGTACGAGCCGGTCCAAGGGGCGCCCGCCAACGACATCGACGGCGCCGTGCCGCCGGAGGTGAAGGAGGAGCGCTGGCACCGCTTCATGCAGACCCAGCAGACGGTCAGCGCCGGGATCCTGAAGGCGAAGGTCGGCAGGACCCTGCCGGTCATCATCGACGATCCGGGATCCACGGTGGCGACCGGCCGCACGAAGTACGACGCCCCCGAGATCGACGGCGTCGTCTATGTGGCGTCCAAGACCCCGCTCAAGCCGGGCGAGATCGTCAACGTGCGGATCGAGGCTTCCGACGAGTACGATCTGCACGGGACCGTGGCTTAAGGCGGGCCGGTTCGGCACAACTTGACGTCATCACCGGGCTTGTCCCGGTGATCCCGCTTCTGAGAGGCGCCGCGCTTCACCGGCTCGGGATGGCCGGCAAGATGCCGGTGATGACCGGCCGGCCATGATGCGAACGCTTCAAGCGCCCCCGATGTGCGTGCTGTGGACCATCCGGACGCCCGCGGCCTCTAGATCCGCCCTCGCCTTCTCCAGCGACCCGTTCGTGTCGATCGCCCGCGAGGCGTCCTCGATCAGGAACGTCTCGAACCCGGCCTCGGCGGCGTCGAGCGCCGTCCAGGCGACGCAGAAATCGAGCGCGAGCCCGGCGCAGAAGACCCGGCGGAAGCCCCGCTCCCTCAGATAGCCCGCCAGGCCCGTCGGGGTCCGCCGGTCCGCCTCCTTGAAGCCCGAATAGCTGTCGATGCCCGCGTTGTGGCCTTTGCGGATGACGAGCTGCGCATGCGGGATGTGGAGGTCGGGGGAGATCTCGGCCCCCGGGGTGCCCTGCACGCAATGGTCCGGCCACAGCACCTGCGGGCCGTAAGGCAGGTCAGCCGTGTCGAAGGGCGCCTTGGCCGGATGGCTCGACGCGAAGGAGGCGTGGCCCGCCGGATGCCAGTCCTGGGTCAGCACCACGTGGCGGAAGGCGTTCGCGAGCCGGTTGATCGGCGCGATCACGGCGTCGCCGTCGGGCACGGCGAGCGCGCCGCCGGGCAGGAAGTCGTTCTGGATATCCACCACGATGAGAACGTCGCCCTCGCCCGGCCGGATCGTCGCCTGCTCGTCCATTCGTCATCCTCCCTCGCACTGTCGACGGATAAGGGGACCGCACGAAAAAGGGCAGCCGGCTCCCGGCTGCCCCCGCGTCGTTCCGAACCCGCGACTGCTTATTGCGGGATCTTGTCCTCGATGCCCTTCACGTAGAAGTTCATGCCGAGCACCTGCTCGTCCGAGAGGGCGCCGTTGCCCTTGCACTCGATTTCCTTGCCGTCCTGGCCGAGGACCGGGCACTTGAAGGGGTTCAGCTGGCCGGACTTGATGGCCGCCTCGGTGTCCTGGGCCATCTTCTTCACGTCGTCGGGCATGTTCTTGTAGGGGGTCATCACGACCATGTGGGCGTTGATGCCGCCCCAGGTGTCCTCGGACTTCCAGGTGCCGTCGAGAACCGCCTTGGTGCGGGCCACGTAGTAGTCCGACCAGTTGTCCGTGATGGCCGTGAGCTGCGCCTTCGGGGCGAAGCGCTCCATGTCGGAGGCCTGGCCGAAGCCGAACTTGCCGCGTGCCTCGGCGGCCTGGATCGGAGCCGGGCTGTCCGTATGCTGGGCGAGCACGTCCACGCCCTGGTCGAGGAGCGCCTTGGCGGCGTCGCCTTCCTTCGCCGGGTCGAACCACGTGTTGGCGAACACGATCTTGATCTTGACGTTCGGGTTCACCGACTGGGCGCCGAGATAATAGGCGTTGATGCCGGCGATCACTTCCGGGATCGGGAAGGCGCCCACATAGCCGATCACGTTGGACTTGGTCATCTTGCCGGCGATCACACCGGTGATGTAGCGGCCCTCGTGGAACTTGGCCGCATAGGTCGACAGGTTCGGGGCGCGCTTGAAGCCGGTGGCGTGCTCGAACTTGATGTTCGGGTACTTCTTGGCGACCTTCAGGGTCGGCTCCATGAAGCCGAAGGAGGTCGTGAAGATCAGGTCGTGGCCCGTGCGGGCGAGCTGCTCGATGGCGCGCTCGGAATCAGCCTCCGGCACGCTCTCCACGAAGGTCGTCGTCACCTTGCCCGGAAAGGCCTTCTCGATCGCCTGGCGGCCCTGGTCGTGCTGGTGGCTCCAGCCGAAGTCGCCCACGGGGCCCACGTAGATGAAGCCGACCTTGACCTTGTCCTTCGCCTGCGCGAAAGCGCCGGTCGCGGACAGAGCCAGGACCGCCGCCCCCGCAACGGCTCCGAAGACTTTCCCTGAAAACATGCTCGTTCCCTCGAGTTTGGATTTCCATCTTTCCGTCGCAGGTCTGAGGCGTTCTGGCAAGAATTCCTCTGCCTACACTTTGGTCAGATTAACACCAGTTTGCTCACCGGTCAGGCACGAACGGCACCCCCAGGGAGCCGGGCGCCCCGACGGCCCGGCCGCGCCGCAGGGAGAGCAGCAGCAGGGCGAGGATCGTCGCCAGGTAAGGCACCGCCGACAGGACCTGGGGCGGCACGCCGAACTGGGCCGCCTGGGCGTGGAGCTGGAGCACGGTCGCCGCGCCGAAGATGTAGGCCCCGACCAGGAGCCAGCCCGGCCGCCAGGCCGCGAACACCACGAGGGCCAGGGCGATCCAGCCGCGCCCCGCCGTCATGCCGGGCGACCAGAAGCGGGTATAGACAAGGGCGAGATAGGCTCCCGCCAATCCCGAGCAGGCGCCGCCGAACAGGATGGCCCAGAAGCGCACCCGCCAGACCGGCAGGCCGAGCGCATTGGCCGAGGTATGGTTCTCCCCGATGGAGCGCAGGGTCAGGCCGGACCGGGTCCGGGTGAGGTACAGGGCGATCAGGATCGTCAGCGCGATCGACCCGTAGACGAAAAGGTCCTGCTCAAAAAACAGGCGGCCGATCACCGGGATGTCGCTCAGGACCGGAATGTCGATATGCGCGATCGGATCGCGCCTCGCCCCCACGAAGGGAGCCCCGACCAGGCCGGACAGGCCGAGGCCGAGAATGGTCAGCGCCAGGCCGGAGCCGACCTGGTTCGCGGCAAAGCCCAGCACCACGAGGGCGAAGAGCGCGGCCATCAGGACCCCGGCCAGCATGCCGGCCGCGACGCCGAGCAGGGTCGAGTCGAAGGTGACGGCGGCCGCGAAGCTGCAGGCCGCCCCCATGGCCATCATGCCTTCGACCCCGAGGTTGAGGACGCCGGAGCGCTCCGTGACCAGCTCGCCGAGCGCCGCGATCAGGAGCGGCGTGGATGCCGTGACGATGGTGAGAAGGATGGCCTCGAAAGTGGTCATTTGCCCCCTCCCCGGGTCACGAAGCGAATGCGGTAGCTCACCAGGGCGTCGGCCGCGAGCACGCAGAGCAGCAGGATGCCCTGGAAGGCCTGGGTCAGGTCGAGCGGCAGCTTCAGGAGAATCTGCGCGCTCTCGCCGCCGATGAAGGTCAGCGCGACCACAAGCGCGGCGATCAGGATCCCGATGGGGTTCAGCCTCCCCAGGAACGCCACCGTGATGGCCGTGAAGCCGTAGCCCGGAGAGATGGAAGGCTGGAGCTGCCCGATCTGGCCCGAGACCTCCGAGATGCCGGCAAGGCCCGCCAGCCCCCCCGAGATCGCGAAGACCGCCATGGTGGTGGCCTTCGCGCTGAAGCCCGCGAAGCGGGCCGCGCGGGGCGCGTCGCCGGTGAGTTTCAGGCGGTAGCCGAAGAGCGTGCGCCCCAGGATCACGGCGGTGAGCAGGACCGCCACCAGGGCGAACAGGGCGCCGTAATGCACCCGCCCGCCTTCCAGGACCGGATGCAGGGTCGCCGACGGGTCGAAGGTGACCGATTGCGGGAAGTTGAAGCCCTTCGGGTCGCGCCACGGGCCGCGCACCAGGTAATCGAGGATGAGCTGCGCCACATAGACCAGCATGAGGCTCGTCAGGATCTCGTTGACGCCGAACCGGGTCTTCAGGAAGGCCGGGATCAGCCCGTAGAGCGCACCGCCGACGACCCCGAGGATCAGCATGAGCGGCAGCACCCAGGCCCCGGCCTCGGTGCCGTGGGTCCTCAGGGCGAGCCAGCTGCCGAGCACGGCGCCGATCACGTACTGGCCCTCCGCGCCGATGTTCCAGAGATTCGCCCGGAAGCAATAGGACAACCCGATGGCGATCAGCGCCAGCGGAGTGGCCTTGACGGCGAGCTCCTGCAGGGACCAGGGGTCGCTCAGGGGCTGGAGCACGTAGACGTCGAAGGCCGCGACGGGCGAGCGGCCCATCAGCCAGATCACGAAGCCGGCGATCAGGAACGCGGTCACGAAGGCGGCCACCGGGGCGAGCGCCCGCATGACCGGCGAGACGCTCGCACGTGGCGTCAGCTCAAAGCGCATGAACGCCCCCCTGGCCCTGTGCAACACCCAGCATCTCCAGTCCGATCGCCTCCCTGGTCCATTCGCCCACCGGCTTGAGCGGGCTCAACTGGCCCTGGTGGATCACGGCCATCCGGTCCGCCACCTCGAACAGCTCGTCGAGATCCTGGCTGACCACGACGACCGCGCTGCCCGCGCGGGCGAGGTCGACGAGCGCCTGGCGGATGAGGCGCGCGGCCCCCGCGTCGACGCCCCAGGTCGGCTGATCGACGATGATGAGCTTGGGTCTGCGGATGATCTCGCGGCCGATGACGAATTTCTGCAGGTTGCCGCCGGAGAGCTTGCGCGCCTGCGGGTCGCCCTCGGGCGTGCGCACGTCGAATCCCTGGATGATCGAGCGGGCGAGCCGCCGGGCGGCATTGACCAGGATGAAGCCCGAGCGGCTCACTTCCGCGGACGCGTGGGAGATCAGGGTGTTCTCGCTCAGGCGATGGGTCGGCGCGGCCGCATGGCCCAGGCGCTCCTCCGGCACGAAGGCGGCGCCGAGCCGGCGGCGGGCGTCGATGCCCACCGTGCCGACCGGCTTCCCGGCGATGACGACGACGTCCGCGCGCTCCGCCGGGCGCTCGCCCGACAGGGCGGCGAACAATTCGCTCTGCCCGTTGCCCGCGACGCCCGCGATGCCCACCACCTCGCCGGCCCGGGCCACGAGATCGATGTCGCGCAGGGCCTGTCCGTGCAGCCCGGCCGGCGGGATCGACAGGCGCGAGACCCTCAGCACCTCGCCCTGGACCCGATGCGGCGCGTCGGTGCGCACCTCGCCGACCTCGTTGCCGACCATGAGGGCTGCGATCTCGCGGGCGCTCTTCGCCCGCGGGTCGATGGTGGCGACCACCCGTCCGCCCCTGAGGATCGTGGCGCGGCGGCAGAGGCGGCGCACCTCCTCGAGCTTATGGGAGATGTACAGGATGGAGCAGCCATCGGCCGAGAGCCGGTCCAGGGTGGCGAAGAGATGTTCGGCCTCCTGGGGCGTGAGCACCGAGGTCGGCTCGTCCAGGATCAGCAGCCTTGGATTCTGGAGCAGGCAGCGGACGATCTCGATGCGCTGGCGCTCGCCCGCCGAAAGGGTCCAGACCGCCCGGTCGGCATCGAGCGCCAGACCGTAGGTCCGGCTGATCTCCCCGAGCTTGCCGCGGACCGTGGACAGGCTCCACTCGCCGGAGAGCGCCACGGCGATATTCTCCGCGACCGTCAGCTCGTCGAAGAGCGAGAAGTGCTGGAACACCATGCCGAGGCCGAGATTGCGCGCCTCGACCGGCGACCCGATCGAGACCGGGCGGCCCTCCCACCGGATCTCGCCCGCGCTGGGCTCGATGACCCCGTAGAGGATCTTGACCAGGGTCGACTTCCCGGCCCCGTTCTCGCCCAGAAGCGCGTGGATCTCGCCCGGCTCGATCGCCAGATCGATCCCGTCATTGGCGAGAAGGTCGCCGTAGCGCTTGCTGATGCCTTGAAGTTCGACGAGGGGCGGCCCGGATGATGATACGTCTGGCTTCACACAAGCGACTCTGGTTTCAAGGGTTGCGGCGGGATAGAGGATCGGACCCGGAAGCGGAATGCATTTCCGGGTCCGATCCTCCATAGTCTGGCTTGGCGCATCGTTCGGAGCGGACCCGGAGGGCCCTTCGGGTCCGCACGATGCGCCAGGAATTTGCACATGGATGACGGCCCGCGCAGACCTTGGCAAGAGCTGTTCGGTCCACAGTTCCGTTATGGAGCGATCATAGGGAAGCGGCGCGCCGGTCGGCAATGCCGAATCCGCCGTTTCCCGTGAGTCCGCGATCCGTCCACAACCCGATGGTGAGAGAGCACCGTGACCGAGAGCACCTATGACATCGCCGTGGTCGGCGCCGGAGCCGTGGGGCTCAGCGCCGCCCTGGCCTTCGCCCGCGACGGCTACAGCACCGTTCTCGTCGGCGGTCTCGACGTGCGCCGCGACGGGCGCACCGTCGCGCTGCTCAACGGCTCGGTCCGTTTCCTGGAGGCGCTCGGAGTCTGGCCCGCGGTCGCAACGGCTGCCGCACCGCTCGAGACCATGCGCATCGTCGACGACACGGGCAGCCTGTTCCGCCCGCCGCCGGCCGCGTTCCGGGCCGGCGAGATCGGCCTCGACGCCTTCGGGTGGAACATCGAGAACGTCGCCCTCGTCGAGGCGCTGGCGGAAGCCGCCCGGACCCGCGAGACCCTGACCCTGGTGCCGGAATTCGCCACGGGCTTCGCGACCGGCGAGACCGGGGCCGTCGTGACGCTGGCCGACGGAACATCTCTCCGAGCCGGACTGGTGGTCGCCGCCGACGGACGGAATTCGAAGCTGCGCCAGATCGCCGGGATCGGCACGCAGACCTGGTCGTACCCGCAATCGGCTGTAACCGTGATCCTGGCCCATGACCGGGACCACCGGGAGACCTCGACGGAGTTTCACACCCGGCACGGGCCCTTCACCCTGGTGCCCCTGCCCGGCCGCCGCTCGAGCCTGGTCTGGGTCACGAGCAAGCCAGAGGCCGAAAGGCTTTCCGCCCTCGACGACGCGGCCCTCGCCCGTGCGGTCGAGCGGCAGGCGCAGTCGCATCTGGGCGCCATGCGGGTCGACGGCCCGCGCGGGCTCGTGCCCATGAGCGGCCTGTCGGTGAACCGCTACTGGTCGCGCCATCTCGCCCTCGTGGGCGAGGCCGCCCACGTGTTCCCGCCCATCGGCGCCCAGGGCCTCAATCTCGGCTTCCGCGACGCCGCCGCCCTGCGCGACGCGGTGATCGACGGCGGCGACCAGGGCCACGGGCCCGGATCCGACGAGACCCTGGCCGCCTACCAGCGCGGCCGGGACCTGGACGTCCGCCTGCGCACGGCCGCCGTGGACGGCCTCAACCGGACGCTCCTGACCGGGATGATCCCGACCGATTTCCTGCGCGGCGCCGGTCTTCTGGCCCTGAGCAACATCGGCCCGCTGCGCCGGATCGTGATGCGCGAGGGCGTTCTCCCCCGCGTGGGCGTGCCGCGGCTGATGCAGGGGGTGTCGTCGGCCGGCTGAAACTCACCCTCGTCATCCGCTGGCCCGGGAAGACGCTCTCCAAGGTCATGGCCGGCACAAGCCCGGCGATGACGTGGCGAAGGCAAGCCCTCACGGGAACAGATCGTAGGGCAATGCCCCCGTCTTGGTGGTGAGGTAGAGGACGCCCGTCAGAGTGACCATGGACACCAGGGTGCCGATCAGGACGCACGCGGAGGCGCGCTCCACGCCCACGTCGTACTGGGTCGAGATGACGAAGATGTTGAGCGCCGGCGGCAGGGCCGCCATGACCATGGCCGCGTAGGTCCAGTCCGGGCCGAAATCGCCGACGGCCGAGAGCACCACCCAGACCAAGACCGGGTGGAGGATCAGCTTGATGAACACGAGAGCCGGCACCTCGCCGGGTATCTTGCGCAGGGGCCTCAGGGCCACGGTGACGCCGAGGATGAACAGGGCGCAGGGCGCGGCGGCTCCGGACAGCCAAGTGACAATCTGGTCGGCCGGTCCCGGCAGGCGCAGGTGCAGGTAGCTCGCCGCGATGCCCACCGCGGTGGCAATGTTGAACGGATGTGTGGCGACGCGCCAGACGATCCGGCGGATGGTCGCCGGCAGGCTGAGCCGGTCGAGGCCGGCCATGGACATCAGCAGCGGCACCACCGAGAACAGGAACAGGGTGTCGAAGACGAAGATCAGGACCACCGGGGCGCTGGCCGCGGCGCCGATCGCCGCCAGGATGAGCGGCGGCCCCATATAGCCGATGTTGGAATAGGACCCGGCCACCCCCTGCATGACCGATTGCGGCAGGTCCTTCGTGTAGCGCCAGCCGGTCGCGAAGGAGAGCGCGAAGGCGCAGGCGGTCGAGACCGTGGTGGCGGCGATGAACGGCCAGTTGGCGAGCTGGTCCAGGGGCTTGTCGGCGATGAGCCGGTAGAACAGGCAGGGCAGCGCCACGTAGATGAGGAAGAACTGCATCCAGGCGAGCCCGGCTTCCGGCTGCTTCACCACCCTGCCGCAGAAGAAGCCGAGCCCGATGAGGCCGAAGAACGGGGCAAGGAGGTTGAACAGCCCGATCAGGTCGGACATCGGCGGCTCCGGGGACGGCAGGAGGAACGGACGGCATGTCCGGCGGGAGACCGTCTTCTGGCAAGGTTCCAACCTTGCGGCAATCCCGGTTTTCGGCAGGCCGCCCCGCCGCCAATGCAAGGCTCGTCTCCGGCTCGTCTCCGGTTCGTCTCCGGCTCGGCCCTGGCACGGATCTTGCTCTCTCAATCGTGACCGGGGCGATTTGGAGAATCCGCCAAGGATCTCTATATGAAGATCAAGGAGTTAAGACCATGAAAGCGAGTTCAGCAAAATTCGCGATCGGCCAAGTGGTTCGGCACCGGGTCTTCGATTTCAGGGGGCTCATCTTCGATGTCGATCCGGAGTTCGACAACACCGAGGAATGGTGGCTGTCGATTCCCGAGGAGGTGCGGCCCCGGAAGGACCAGCCCTTCTACCACCTCTTCGCCGAGAACGGGGAAACCGAATACATCGCCTACGTGTCGGAGCAGAACCTCCTGCCCGACCATTCCGAGGAACCTCTGCGCAATCCCATGATCGCCGAGATGTTCACCCGGGAGAAGAACGGCAGCTACAAGGCGAAGCCGATTCTGGCCAATTGAGATCTCCCTCGTCGCGACAAGAAAAAACGCCGGGCCCTGGAGCCCGGCGTTCTTGTTTGTGCGGATGGTCCAGGCCTTACGGCTTGGGGGCGGCCGGAGCGGCGGCGCCGCCAGCGGCAGCGCCAGGAGCAGCACCCGGCGCGGCGGCGCCGCCCTGGCTCTGAAGCATGCGCTGGCGCATCTCCTCGCTCTTCTTCTGCAGCTCTTCCTGGAGCTTCTTCTGCTGCTCCTCGAGCACCTTCGGGTCGATCGGCGGACCGTCGAAGGCCTTGCCGAAGCCGGCGGCCGGAACCGCGAAGGTGATCTCGCGGCCCATCTGGTTCTGGACGCTGACGTTCAGGTTGTTGCCCTTCTTGATGGCCGCGATGAAGTCGTCCTTCACCTGGGCCTCGGCGAAGCAGCCGTTGGGCAGGCACATGACGTAGCGGCCCGGCGTGGCCTGGCCCTGGTCGACGGCGAAGCGCAGGCCGGGCTGGAGCAGCAGGCCGAGCGGCATCACGAAGCGGACGACCTTTTGCGGCTGCTGGCCCTTCACGTCATAGACGGCGAGCGCGAGAACCGGCTGGCCCTGGTCCGACACGAAGTCGCGGGTGGTGTAGCAGATCTCGGTGTTGGTGTTCTGGTCCTTGCCGCAGACCTTGGTCCATTCCGGCTGGGACGGCTCGGCCTTCACCTGCACGACCGTGGGGCCGGCGTTCTGCTGCGGCTGGGCGGCGGCGCCCGGCGCCGGCTGCTGGGCCGGGGCGGCCGGACGGGCCGGCTGGGCGGCGGGCTTCTGGGCCGGGGCGGTCTGAGCCAGAACGGGTGCGCTCACCAGAAGAGCCAAGGCAGTTGCCAGGCCACGGGTCCCCCCCAGGCTCGCGAAGCGTGTCGCGAAAGACATGTGTGTGATCCTCTTCAGTCGAAAGTTCGGCTTTCGAATAGGCCGTTTACCCGGCGTGTTCTTAACCTGCAATGACGGGGTCCAAATCCTTGCCGAATGTGGCGAAGACAAGACGTGTGGCGCTCCTTTAACCTTTCGTGTGGTAGGTTTCCAGTCACCCGGGGCAAATTTCTGTACAACATTGCTCGGGTTCAACGACACCTTGCACCGGGAGCGCCATGGGCCGCTGGCTTATACGGAATCTGCTGCTTGCAGCCGTGTTTCTCCTGCCTGGATGGGCGATCTCCGCCGCCTCCGGGGCGGAGGCGCTGCGGCATGGCATCGCGATGCACGGGGAGCCTGCGCTCGCGCCGGGATTCGACCATCTGCCCTATGCCGACCCCGGAGCGCCGAAGGGCGGACGAATCACGCTCGGCCTCCAGGGCACCTTCGACAGCCTCAACCCCCTGATCGTCCTCGGGGTGGCGCCCGACGCGGTGCCCCGCTACGTGCTCCAGAGCCTGATGATCCGCTCCACCGACGAGCCGTTCACGGTCTATGGCCTCGTGGCCCGCACGGTGGAGATGCCGGAGGACCGGAGCGCGATCACGTTCAACCTCGACCCCCGGGCGCGGTTCTCGGACGGCCACCCGCTGACGGCCGAGGACGTGCGCTTCTCGTTCGAGGCTCTGAAGACCTACGGAAAACCCTTCCACCGGTCGAGCTTCGGGCAGGTCAAGGCGGTCGAGATCCTGGACCCGCACCGGATCCGCTTCGACCTGTCCGGCTCCAGCGACCGGGAACTGCCGCTCCTCATCGGCATGACCATGCCGATCTTCCCGGCCCATGCGACCGACCTGGAGACCTTCGACCGGACGAGCCTCGCTCCGCCCATCGGGTCCGGCCCCTATGCCCTGACCGAGGTGCGGCCCGGCGAGCGGATCGTCCTGACCCGCCGCAAGGATTACTGGGGCGAGGACCTGCCCGTGACCCGCGGGCTCTACAACTTCGACGAGATCCGGTACGATTTCTATCGCGATGCCAACAGCTTGTTCGAGGCATTCAAGGCGGGACTTTACGATTTCCGGATCGAGGGCGATCCGGGCCAATGGACGACGGGCTACGATATTCCGGCGGTCCGGGACGGGCGCATCCGGCGCGAGACCCTGACGACCCGGCTGCCCAAGGGCATGAACGGCTTCGTGTTCAACACCCGGAAGGCCCTGTTCGCCGACACCCGGGTCCGGGAGGCTCTGAGCTACCTGTTCGATTTCGACTGGGTGAACCGCAACCTCTATTTCGGCCAGCTCACCCGCTCGGACAGCTATTTTTCCGGTTCCGACCTCGCGGCCACGGGCCGTCCCGCCGACGCCCGGGAGCGCGCCCTGCTCGCCCCGTTCCCGGGGGCCGTTCGGGAGGACATCCTCGAAGGGCGCTGGCAGCCGCCCGCCGGCGACGGATCGGGCCGGGACCGGGACATGGCCCGGCGCGCCCTCGCGCTCCTGTCGGAGGCCGGCTGGACCCTCGACAACGACGTGCTGCGACGGAAGGGCACGGGCGAGCCCTTCGCCTTCGAGATCCTGGTCAATTCCCGCTCGCAGGAGCGGCTCGCCCTCAATGTCTCGCAATCCCTGGGCCGCATCGGCGTCCAGGCCCGCGTGCGTCTGGTGGACGACGTGCAGTACTGGCGCCGCCTCGCCCGGTTCGACTTCGACATGGTCCAGTGGCTCTGGCCGGGGACGCCCTCGCCGGGCAACGAGCAGCGCAACCGCTGGGGCTCGGCGGCCGCCCAGCGGGGCGGGTCCCAGAACCATGCCGGAGTGACGTCCCCCGCGGTGGACCGCCTCATCGACGCGCTTCTGGAGGCGAAAAGCCGCGAGGATTTCGTGTCCGCCGTGCGGGCCCTCGACCGGACGCTCCTGTCGGGCTTCTACGTGATCCCGCTGTTCTACCTGAAAGATCAGTGGCTTGCCTATAGCGGCGACCTCGGCCGGCCGGACCGGACGCCCCTGATGGGGGTCAATATCGATACGTGGTGGCGCCGGCCGCACTAGCCCAAAGAGGCGTGGATACCCCCTATTGTTGAGCTTCCATTCATGGAGACAATGAAACTAATGCTCTGCTTCGACGTTAGGTGAGCACCTCTTTCTCAACCGACGCGTCCAACTGCAGGGTATCGCCATGAACGCAATGCCGAAGGTCCTCGTCGTCGACAACGGCGACCGTGCTCCCGACAGCGCGCTGTCGGCGGAGCTGGCCGGCATGGGATATGCGAGCGTGACGACCCCCTTCGAGGCCGCGGACGACGTCCTGGCCCTGATCCCGAGCCCGGCGGCCGTGGTGCTGCAGATGCCCCGCCATGCGGGCTGGGCCGAGCGGCGCCGGTTCCTCGAACTCGCGACCCGCCTGCGCAAGAGCCTGGCCGACACCGGCACGCCGGTCATCGTCACCGGCGGTGTGAGCGGCGCCGCCACGATGCTCCAGAACCAGCTCGGCATGCACACGGTCGCGGCTCCGGACCTCTGAGGGTTCACCGCTTCTCCGTCAACGGATACCCCCCACGTCATGGCCGGGCTTGTCCCGGCCATCTCGATTGTCTCGAGCACCGCGCGTCTCATGATCGGGATCACCGGCACAAGGCCGGTGACGACGCGGTAAGGTCGTCACCCTGGCCCTGCCCTCGCCACTAGAGCATCGGATGGATCCCAAAAGTGCAAGTCCACTTTTGGGTCCGATGCTTTAGGAAGCACAGGCCGGCGGACCGCGCGGGTGTCACGCCGCCTTCTTCTCCGCGATCCGCACGAGGCTGCGCAGGATCGTGGTCGCGGCCTTGATGCGCTCGTCCGGGGTTTCGGTCTCACGGACGAACACGATCTTCATGTCGGGCCGCACCTTGGCGAAGGAGGCCTGCTCGGTCACGTAGGAGATGAGCCCGGTCGGGTTGGCGAAGGCGTTGTCGCGGAACGAGATGATGATGCCCTTCGGCCCGCCGTCCACCTTCTCCACGTTGGCGCGGCGGCAGAGCACCTTGATCGCCATGATCTTGAGCAGCTGATCGACCTCGGACGGGACCGGCCCGAACCGGTCCACCAGCTCGGCCCGGAAGGCGTCGATCTCCTGGTCGGCCTCGAAGGTCGAGAGCCGGCGGTAGAGGCCGAGGCGCAGCTGCAGGTCGGCGATGTAGCTCTCCGGGATCATCACTGGGGCCCCGACCGCGATGGTGGGCGACCACTGGTCTTCCGCCGGCTCCTCGATCCCGGCCTTGAGCTGGGCCACCGCCTCCTCCAGCATCTGCTGATAGAGCTCGTAGCCGACCTCCTTGATGTGCCCGGACTGCTCCTCGCCCAGGAGGTTGCCCGCGCCGCGGATGTCGAGGTCGTGCGAGGCGAGCTGGAAGCCGGCCCCCAGGGTGTCGAGGGTCTGCAGCACCTTGAGGCGCCGCTCGGCCTGGACCGTCAGGGGCTTGTTGGCCGGCACCGAGAACAGCGCGTAGGCGCGGGTCTTGGAACGCCCGACGCGGCCGCGCAGCTGGTAGAGCTGGGACAGGCCGAACATGTCGGCCCGGTGGACGATGAGCGTGTTGGCGGTCGGGATGTCGAGGCCCGATTCCACGATCGTGGTGGAGAGCAGGATGTCGTACTTGCCCTCGTAGAAGGCCGTCATGACGTCCTCGAGCTGGCCGGCCGCCATCTGGCCGTGGGCCACCGCCACCTTGGCCTCCGGCACCTCCTTGTCCAGGAAGGCCTTCACGTCGCCGAGATCGTCGAGGCGCGGCACCACGTAGAAGGCCTGGCCGCCGCGGTAGCGCTCGCGCAGGAGCGCCTCGCGGATGAGGAGCGGGTCGAAGGGCGTGATGAAGGTACGCACCGCCAGGCGGTCCACCGGCGGCGTGGTGATCAGCGACAGCTCGCGCACGCCCGTGAGCGCCAGCTGCAGAGTGCGCGGGATCGGCGTCGCCGACAGGGTCAGCACATGCACCTCGGCGCGCAGCTCCTTCAGGCGCTCCTTGTGGGACACGCCGAAATGCTGCTCCTCGTCCACGATGATGAGGCCGAGATCCTTGAACTTGATGGTCTTGCCCAGGACCGCGTGGGTGCCGATGACGATGTCGACCGACCCGTCGGCCAGCCCCTCCTTGGTCTTCTTCATCTCGGCGGCGGGCACGAAGCGGGACGCCTGGGCCACGTTGAGCGGCAGGCCGCGGAAGCGGTCGCAGAAGGTGCGGTAATGCTGGCGGGCCAGCAGGGTCGTCGGCACCACCACGGCCACCTGCTTGCCGCCCATGGCGGCGACGAACGCGGCCCGCAGGGCCACCTCGGTCTTGCCGAAGCCCACGTCGCCGCAGACGAGGCGGTCCATGGGGCGGCCCGACGCCATGTCGTCCAGCACCGCCTCGATGGCGTTGAGCTGGTCCTCGGTCTCGTCGTAGGGGAAGCGGGCGGCGAACTCGTCGTAGAGCCCTTCCGGCGGCGTCAGCCGCGGGGCGTCCTTGAGGATGCGGGCGGCGGCGATCTTCATGAGCGCGCCCGCCATCTCGCGGATGCGCTGCTTCATGCGTGCCTTGCGGGCCTGCCAGGCCCCGCCGCCGAGCTTGTCGAGCTGGACCTCCGTCTCCTCCGACCCGTAGCGGGTCAGGAGCTCGATGTTCTCCACCGGCAGGAACAGCCGGTCGCCGCCGGCGTAATGCAGCTCCAGGCAGTCGTGCGGAGCGCCCGCCGCCTCGATGGTCTTCAGGCCCTCGAAGCGCCCGATGCCGTGGTCCACGTGGACCACGAGGTCGCCGGGCGTGAGCGCCGCCACCTCGGTGAGGAAGTCCTGCGGGCGCTTGGACTTGCGCTTCTGGCGCACGAGCCGGTCGCCCAGGATGTCCTGCTCGCTGACGACGGCGAGATCGGCCGTCTCGAAGCCCGATTCCAGCGGCCAGATGCCGACCGGGACCTCGTTCCGAGGGTAGGCCAGCGCGTCCGAGAAGCGGGCGATGGGCTTGGTCTGGCGCAGGTCGTGGTCCTGCAGCACGTGGCAGAGGCGTTCGCGGGAGCCCTCCGTCCAGGCGCCGAGCATGACGCGCTTCTTGGCCGCCTGCAGGTCGCGGATGTGCCGGACGACCGCCTCGAACACGTTGGCGTTCTCGTCCGCCCGCTCGGCGATGAAGTTGCGGCCCTGGCGGGCCTCGCAGTCGATCACCAGCCGGCCGGCCGATTCCGGCACCGCGAAGGGCGTCAGCCGCGCGAGCGGGAGACGGGCGGTGCGCTCGGACCATTCCTCTGGCTCGAAATAGAGCGCGTCCGGCGGCAGCGGACGATAGGGCGCCACGCCAGGCTGGTTCTGCCCCATGCCGTCGCGGCGGGCGTCGTAATAATCCTTCACCTGGGCAAGGCGCTCGCCCGCCGCGTCGTCGGCGAGCGCGTCGAACACCACCGGGACGCCCGGCAGGTAGTCGAACAGGGTGTCGAGATGGTCGTGGAAGAGCGGCATCCAGTGCTCGAGGCCGGGGTAGCGCCGCCCCTCGCTGATCGCCTCGTAGAGCCGGTCGTCGCGGGTCGGCGCCCCGAAGGCCGCCACATAGGCCTGCCGGAAGCGACGGATGCTCTCGGTGGTGAGCTGGACCTCGCTCATGGGCACGAGGTCGAGGGAGCGCAGGGTGCCGACCGTGCGCTGGGTCTCCGGATCGAAGGCGCGGATCGATTCCAGCGCGTCGCCGAAGAAGTCGAGGCGCACCGGGTTGGGCAGGCCTGCCGGGTAGAGGTCGATGATGCCGCCGCGCACCGCGTATTCGCCCGTATCGCGCACGGTGCCCGTCCGCAGGAAGCCGTTGCTCTCGAGCCAGGCGATCAGCTGCGTCGTGTCGACCACGTTGCCGGGCGCCGCCGAGAAGGTCTCAGCCGCGATGCGGGCCTTCGGGGGCACGCGCTGGACCAGGGCGTTCACCGTGGTCGACAGGATGCGCGGCTTGTCCTCGGAGGTCCTGGAGCGGGCAAGCCGCGCCAGGGTGGTCATGCGCTGCGCGGTAATCGCCGCATTGGGCGAGACCCGGTCGTAGGGCTGGCAGTCCCAGGCCGGGAAGGTCAGGATCTCGATCTCCGGCGCGATGAACGCCAGGCTGTTGGCGAAGTTCTGCTGCCGCTGCCCGTCGCGGGCCACATGGACCAGCACCGCCGGCCCCTCCACCTCACCGGAGAGGCCCCGGGCAAGATCCGCCACGGCGAGCGCGTCGAAGCCGTCCGGAACGCTCGACAGCGTCAGGCTTTGGCCTTTCTTAAGGGCATCGAGGGCGCGGGTCAGGGCTGGCTTCATGATGAGGTATCGGGTCAGAGATCAAGAAGAACGCGGGCGATTCCGCCCGGTTCGTCGGATGGGAGAAAGATTGGCGTGGTTTAGTCCGCGGCCGGGGCGTCTGTCATCCCGGTCGAGGGGCCTGTTCCATGCCTCTGTCGGAGGTTCACCCTCCCGCGTCATCACCCGCCTCGTGCCGGTGATGACGTGCAGGTGCCTCAACTGTGGATCGGCGCGGTGTGGGTGTGAAAGGCCTTCAGGCGCCGGAACAGGGGCGTGTCGTAATTCGAAGGCGTTGCGATCTCGCCCGTGATCCAGCCGAGAAGGTCGCGGTCGGTCACCTCGATCAGGCGCTCGAACTCGTCGAGATCCTCCTCGGAGAGGTCGCCGATCTCGGCATCGGCGAACCGGCCCATGATCAGGTCCATCTCGCGCATGCCCCGGTGCCAGGAGCGGTAGAGGATCTGCCTGCGGCGGGTGTCGAGGCCGGCGCTGCTGCGTGTCGTTCCGCTCATGGGATTGCTCCGATCGGTCAAGTTGACGTCGCCTCCGGGCGGCCCGGCGCATCGTGCGACCCTCCGGGCTCGCACTCGGTGATGCGCCGTTTAAGGGATTGAGTCTCGGATTGCTCCCAAAAGTGCATTCCACTTTCGGGTCCGATGCTCTAGCCGCTATATAACCATCTCCCTGCCCGTTGCCATCCCGTCGAATGTCATTGCGTCCGTCCATTCTCGATCCGCTCTTCGCCCCGGCCAACACCCTGCCGGGCGTCGGGCCCAAGATCGCCCCCCTGCTCGACCGCCTCCTGGGCGAGCCGGGCAAGCCCACGCGCGTCATGGATCTGCTGTTCCACGTGCCGACCAGCGGCATCTCGCGGGAGATGAAGGGATCGGTGGCCGATGCGCCCGTGGGCGAGCCCGTGACCCTGTCCGTCACCGTCGTGGCCCACCGCCCGCCGCCGCCCGGCCGCCGGGCGCCGTACCGGATCCTGGTCGAGGACGAGACCGGGGACGTGACGCTGATCTTCTTCAACGGCCAGAAGGCGCGCCTCGAGAGGATCCTGCCGGTCGGCGAGCGCCGCTACGTGTCCGGCAAGATCGAGCTCTGGGACGGCCGGCGCCAGATGGTCCATCCGGATCGGATCCTCGACGAGAAGAGCATCGAGAGCCTGCCGGCCGTCGAGGCGGTCTACGGCCTGACCGAGGGACTCTCCTCGCGCATGGTGGGCAAGTTCATCGGAGCTGCCCTCGACAAGGTCCCGGGCCTGCCGGAATGGCAGGATCCGGCCTGGCTCGACCGGAACGCCCTGCCCGATTTCCGTCAGGCGCTCTCCACCCTGCACCGACCCGACAGCGCCGCGCAGCTCTCCGAGGACGCGCTGGCCAAATCCGCCCCCCGCCGGCGGCTCGCCTATGACGAGCTGCTCGCCTCCCAGCTCGCCCTCGCCCTGGTGCGAAGCCGCATGCGGCGCCTTCCGGGCCGGGTGAACGCGGGTGACGGCCACCTGGTCGAGCGGCTGAAGGCCGCCCTGCCCTTCGGGCTCACGGGCTCGCAGGCCCAGGCCATCGAGGACATCCGCCACGACCTCGTGTCCGACAAGAAGATGCTGCGCCTGCTCCAGGGCGACGTGGGCTCGGGCAAGACCGTGGTGGGCCTGCTCACCATGGCGAGCGCCATCGAGGCCGGCCGCCAGGCGGCCATGATGGCCCCGACCGAGATCCTCGCCCGCCAGCATTACGAGCGCCTCGCCCCCATGGCCGAGCAGGCGGGGCTCACCATCGCGCTGCTCACCGGGCGCGAGAAGGGCGTCGCCCGCCGGACCATTCTGGCGGGCCTCGCGGATGGCAGCATCCAGATCGCGGTCGGCACCCATGCCCTGTTTCAGGAGGGAGTCGCGTTTCAGGACCTTGGCGTCGCGGTCGTGGATGAGCAGCACCGGTTCGGCGTGCACCAGAGGCTAGCGCTCGGCTCCAAGGGCGAGGCCGTCGACATCCTGGTCATGACCGCCACGCCGATCCCGCGCACCCTGGCGCTGACCTATTTCGGCGACATGGACGTGTCGGTGCTGAGCGAGAAGCCCGCCGGGCGTAAGCCCATCGGCACGAAACTGATCTCCATCGACCGGCTCGACGAGGTCGTGGGCGGCATCGGGCGCGCCATCGCGGGCGGCGATCAGGTCTATTGGGTCTGCCCGCTCGTGGGCGAGTCGGAATCCATCGATCTCGCGGCCGCCGAGGAGCGCTTCGAGATGCTCCAGGGCTTCTTCGGCGACCGGGTCGGCCTCGTCCACGGCAAGATGGCCGGCCGGGACAAGGACGCCGCCATGGAGCGCTTCTCCGGCGGCGAGACCAAGATCCTCGTGTCCACCACGGTGATCGAGGTCGGCGTCGACGTGCCCAACGCCACGATCATGGTGATCGAGCACGCGGAGCGCTTCGGCCTCGCCCAGCTCCACCAGCTGCGCGGGCGCATCGGCCGCGGGTCGAAATCCTCCACCTGCCTCCTGGTCTACAAGGGTCCCCTCGGCCAGGTCGCCCAGGCCCGGCTCGAGATGATGCGCCAGACCGAGGACGGCTTCCGCATCGCCGAGGAGGACCTTCGCCTGCGCGGCGAGGGCGAGGTCCTGGGCACGCGCCAGTCCGGCACGCCCGGCTTCAAGCTCGCCCGCCTCGAAACGGACGGCGACCTGCTCGCCGCCGCCCGGGACGACGCCCGCCTGATCGTCGACCGGGACCCCGACCTCGTCAGCGAGCGCGGCCAGGCCCTGCGGGTGCTGCTGTACCTGTTCGAGCGGGATTCGGCGATCAGGCTGCTGCGGGCGGGCTAGAGCATCGGACGTGAAGAGTGGACCCAGGTTTGGGTACGCATCCGATGGCCACACCCTGAGGCGGCGCATCGTCCGAGCGGACCCGAAGGGCCGCGTCAGCGACCGGAAGATCCACGTCAGTAAACCGCTTGCGTCCGCAGGATGCGCTCGGCGGTCTTCAGATCGAGGTCACCGGGGCAAGCCTGGTGATGATTCCCTCCACACGTCATGGCCGGCCTTGTGCCGGCCATCCCGATCTTTTGGGGGCTCGGCGTTCCAGACAAGCGGGATCACCGGGACAAGCCCGGTGATGACGTGAGGATGGAATATCGGGATGCACGACCTTCCCACGTCATGGCCGGCCTTGTGCCGGCCATGACGTGGGAGGATGGTGGGAGCGGGTGATGGCACCCTCCGCCAGCCAGGCCAAGCCGGCAGCCCTGAAGACCGGCGCGGCCGAACGCTCGATGCCGGCGAGCCCGGCCAGGTCGTCCGGTCGCGCAGGACGGATCGATGGACGGATCGATGGACGGATCGATGGACGGACCGCCGTCACTCCACCGTCACGGACTTGGCAAGATTGCGCGGCTGGTCCACGTCTTTGCCCATGAACACGGCCGTGTGATAGGCCAGAAGCTGGATCGGAACCGCGTTCACGATCGGCGCCACGATCGGGTGCACGGACGGCATCACGATGGTCGCCATGGTGTCGAGACCGGCCTCGAGCGCGCCGCGCTCGTCCGTGATAAGGATGATGCGGCCGCCGCGGGCCGCCACCTCCTGCATGTTGGAGACCGTCTTCTCGAAGATGGCGTCGTGGGGCGCGATCACGATGACCGGCATCGTCTCGTCGATGAGCGCGATGGGTCCGTGCTTCAGCTCGCCTGCCGCGTAGCCTTCGGCGTGGATGTAGGAGATCTCCTTGAGCTTCAGGGCGCCTTCCATGGCGAGCGGGTAGGACGTGCCGCGTCCCAGATAGAGAACGTCCTTCGCCTTGGACAGGTCACGGGCCAGGATCTCGATCTGGTGTTCCCGCTTCATGGCCTCGGTCATCTGGCCAGGAACGGCGATGAGGGCATCCACCAGTTCCTTCTCCTCCTCGGCGCCGAGGGTGCCCCGCGCGCGGCCGGCCGCAATGGCAAGCGACAGGAGCACCGTGAGCTGGCAGGTAAAGGCCTTGGTCGAGGCGACCCCCACCTCCACGCCGGCGAGGGTCTGCGCGATGACGTCGCTCTCGCGGGCCATCGTGGAGGTCGGCACATTCACCACGGACAGCGTATGCTGCTTCTCGGAGGTGGCGTAGCGCAACGACGCGAGGGTGTCGGCCGTCTCTCCCGACTGGGAGACGAAAAGCGCCAGGCCGCCCGGCTCCATCGGAGCCTCCCGGTAGCGGAACTCCGAAGCCACATCGATCTCGACCGGGATCCTCGCGAGGCGCTCGAACCAGTATTTCGCGATCAATCCAGCCAGATAGGCCGTCCCGCAGGCCGAGATGGAAATGCGCTTGAGAGATCTGAAGTCGAAAGGCAATTCGACAGGGAGTTCAACACGTTCGGACGCGAAATTGACGTAATGGGCAAGCGTACGACCGACGACCTCCGCCTGTTCGTGGATCTCCTTCGCCATGAAATGGCGGTAATTGCCCTTGTCGGCCAGAAACGTTCCGATCGGGATCTTGTGACGAACCCGATGCACCGGCTTGCCGGTTTCGTCCCGGATATCGGCCCCGCGGCGGGTCAGGATCGCCCAGTCCCCGTCGTCCAGATAAGCGACCTCGTCGGTGAACGGCGCCAGCGCTAGCGCGTCGGACCCGAGATACATCTCGCCGTCGCCGTACCCGATGGCGAGGGGAGCCCCGTGCCGGGCGCCGATCAGCAGGTCGTCCTCCCCCGAGAACAGGAATCCGAGGGCGAAAGCGCCGCGCAGCCGCGGCAAGGTCACGGCGACCGCCTCGATGGGCGGGCGCCCTTGACGGATCTCGTAGGTCACGAGCTGAGCCACCACCTCCGTGTCCGTCTCGGTTTCGAACCGGATGCCCTTGGCTTCGAGCCCGGTCTTCAGCTCACGGAAATTTTCGATGATGCCGTTGTGAACGACCGCGAGCCTGTCGGTGGCATGCGGATGGGCATTGGTCTCATTGGGCTTGCCGTGGGTGGCCCAGCGGGTGTGACCGATCCCGATCACGCCCGACAGCGGGGACTGGGACAGCTTCGTCTCGAGGTTCCGCAACTTGCCTTCGGCCCGCCGGCGATGGAGGCACCCCTCCTCCAGGGTCGCGACGCCGGCGGAATCGTAGCCCCGATACTCGAGCCGCTTGAGGGCCTCGACGATCTGGGACGCAACGGGGGCCTTTCCGACGATTCCAACGATTCCGCACATGCCTGCTACCTTTTCATCCGATCAGCGCCACGGTCACCGTTCTCTTACAGAGGCTCGACGACGCGGAGGAATCAACTTGCGTAACCTATTGTGACAAGAGATCTTATTTTCCCTTGGATCTTATTTTTCCTTGGCGGCCCGCGCTTTTTCCCGGAATGCGATGGCCCAGTCCTCCTTCACAATCTGACGTCCGCGGCCAAGACCCAAGGCATCATCGGGGATATCGTCCGTAATAACCGAGCCGGACCCGACGAAAGCGCCCTTCCCGATCGCGACGGGAGCCACGAGGGAGGAGTTCGATCCGATGAAGGCTCCCTCGCCGATCTCGGTCCGATATTTCCCGAAGCCGTCGTAATTGCAGGTGATCGTGCCCGCGCCGATATTCGCCCCGGCCCCGACGCTCGCGTCGCCCAGATAGGTCAAGTGGCTCACCTTGGCACCGGCTCCGAGTTCGGTGTTCTTGATCTCGACAAAGTTTCCGACTTTGGCCTTCGGGCCGACGGAAGCGCCCGGGCGCAGGCGCGCGAAGGGTCCGACGCCGGCTCCGGGTGCGATCCGCGCCCCCTCGAGATGACTGAAGCTATGGATGACGGCGCCATCGTCGACGACCACACCGGGGCCGAAGACCACGTGAGGCTCCACCAGGACGTCCCGGCCCAGGCGCGTATCGTGACTGAGAAAAACCGTCTCGGGAGCAACGAGCGTGACGCCCGAAGCCATGGCCTCCTGGCGCAGCCGATCCTGGATCATCCGCTCGGCCGCCGCGAGCTGGGCACGATCGTTGACGCCGTGAACCTCGTCCTCGGGCACGATGGCGACGGCCGTTCGATAACCGAGGCCATGGGCGATCTCGACGATATCGGTCAGATAATACTCGCCTTTGGCGTTGTTGTTTTCGACCCGCCCGAGCAAGGAGAGGGCCAGGTCGCCGCGGATGGCCATCAGGCCGCCGTTGCACAGGGTGATCGCCCGCTCGGCCTCGTTGGCGTCCTTGTGCTCACGGATGGCCAGAAGCTCGTCGCCGGACGTGATGAAACGGCCATAGCCGGTGGGATCCTGAGCCTCGAACCCCATGGCGACCAGACCCGCCCCTTGAGCCAAGGGAGCACGCAGCTTGGCGAAGGTCTCGGCCAGGACCAGCGGCGTGTCGCCGAAGGCGACGATCACGTCGTCTGCCCCCTGCTCGAGAGCCTCCCGGGCGCTGAGGACCGCATGGGCGGTTCCGAGACGGTCCCGCTGAACGAAGATCTGCGCTCCGGGGAAGCCTTTGCGCACCTCGTTCGCCACATCCTCGCGGTCGGGTCCGACGACTGCCGCGACGCTCGTGGCGCCGGCCTTCGCGAGGGTGGACAGCACATGTCCGATCATGGAGCGGTTCGCGACCTGGTGCAAAACCTTGGGCTTCCCGGAATTCATCCGGGTGCCCTCGCCGGCCGCGAGCACGACGGCAAGGCAGCTCCGATCAGAGGGAGTCTTGAAGGAGGCGGTCGAGGTCATACAGTTTCAATCCGGTGGCGCTTTGCCGTGGAGCTAGATCAGATGGAGTATTTCGGCAATCATTTCATGAGCAATGGCGCGCTTTCCGCTGCGGGGCTCGTTTACTTCATGCTCACGATTGACGATATGTATAGGGCATTCCAACTGTCTGGCTGAAGAGCCTCGTTCACACAAGAGTATCGCTGTGCCGGTTTCGCCAAGGGGCCCGTCCCCCTTCTCCCTTCGCCGGCGCGATATGCTGGCCTATATCGGCGTCTCCGTCGCCGGGCTTGCTTTCGCGCCGGTCGTCCGAGGTCAGACACCCCAGGCGACGATTTCAGCCAGGATGGGCGACAATCAGCGGTTCGATCCGGCCGTCGTCGTCGACATCGCGCGACAACTCTCCAAGAAGCCTTACGCGGCCGCCCCGAACGACCTGCCGGACGTGTTCGCCAATCTGAACCAGGAGCAGTACTCGGCGATTCGCTATACCCAGCCTGCCATCTGGAGCACGGAAGCCCGCGGCATCTCGGTGGAACCGCTCCACCGCGGCTTCGTCTTTCGGGACTCGGTCGACCTTTTCGTCGTGGAGGACGGCGCCGTCCGGCGGATCGGCTTCAGCCCGACGCAGTTCGATTACGGTCGCATCAACCTGCCGAACAATATAGCGGATATCGGCTATTCCGGCTTCAAGCTGATCGCCCAGCTGGGGAACGGCAAGCCGTTCGATTTCGCCTTCGTTCAGGGCGGCACGTTCTTTCGTGCCATTGCCCGGGGCCAAACCTACGGCGCGATCGCACGCGCGCTGACCCTGCGCCCGGCCGAAGCCCGCGGCGAGGAGTTCCCGGTCTTCCGTGCCTTCTGGCTCGAACGGCCCGGGGTCGGCAGCAATGCCATCACGGTCCACGGGGTGCTCGACTCGGAATCGACCAGCGGAGCGGTGCGCATGACCTTCCGCCCGGGCGACATGACCATCGTGGACGTGGAAATGACCCTGTTCCCGCGGGTCAACCTGGAACATGTGGGCCTGGGCGGCATCGCGTCGACCTACCTCTACGGCCCCAACGATCTGCTGAACTCCGACGATATCAGGCCGGCGGTCTACGAGTCTTCCGGCCTCCAGATGCTGAACGGGTCCGGAGAATGGCTGTGGCGCCCGTTACACAATCCCGAAACCCTTCAGATTTCGGCATTCGTCGATAGCTCCCCGCGGGGTTTCGGACTTCTGCAGCGCGAACGCTCCTACGAAGCCTTCCAGGACGACGAACAGCGGTTCGAGCGCCGTCCGAGCCTTTGGATCGAGCCCCTCGGCGATTGGGGTCAGGGCAGCGTCCAGCTCCTCGAAATCCCGACGGACGCGGAGATCAACGACAACATCCTCACGTACTGGCGGCCCAAGGCGCCGATGGCGGCCGGGTCGGAAGTTGCGGTCGCGTACCGCCAGTACTGGGGATGGAACTCGCCCGAGCGGCCACCGCTCGCCACCGTATCGGCCACGCGCTCCGGACGCGGCAGCGGCGGGCGGAGGCGGCGTTTCACCGTCGACTTCACCGGGGACGCGCTGGGTGACAATTTGCCGGCGGACCTTAAATCCGTTCTAACCGTTGGCCCTGGGACGTTCCAGAACCTCAAACTTTTGCCATATCCGGAACGAAAGACGGTTCGTGTTGCGTTCGAGCTTGACCCGGGCAACGAAAACGCGTGTGAGATGCGTCTGATCCTTGAATCAGGCGGGAAACCGATTAGCGAGACATGGCTGTATCGTTGGACACCGTAAGTTCCGACTCAAACCCGAATGTGGCCGCCCTCGAGCGGCCGGCTTCCGCTATGCCGCCGGAAAAACACCTCGACATGCCGACGCAATCGCTGCGGCATTGGTCGGACGCGGAGGAGCGCAGGCCGATTGCGCAGCATCCCAAGCTGGGGACGTGGCTCGCCCGCCTGTTCGTGTTCGGAGGCGGCCTGCTGCTGACGGCCTACGGCACCTACGAGATGTACCAGGTCGTGTCGGTGAGCCGTACCACCGCCCTCCAGTGGGTTCTCGTTGGCCTGTTCACGGTGAATTTCTCGTGGATTGCGGTTGCGTTCACCAGTGCCCTGCTGGGCTTCTTCGCCGTTTTGCGGCGCCCAGGGCACCGAGGCCCGCTGCCGTCCTCGCTGCAGCAGCGCACCGCCATCGTCATGCCGGTCTACAACGAGCAGACCGACCGCACCTTCGCGGCTCTCGAAGCGATCTATGAATCGGTTCACGCAACGGGTCTGGGCGATCATTTCGACTATTTCATTCTCTCCGACACCACGAATCCGGATGCCTGGATCGCCGAGGAACGCGCCTTCCTGGCCCTCCGGGACCGGCTGGGCCCCGGTGCCCGGTTCTATTACCGCCATCGGCAGAAGAACCATCACCGCAAGGCCGGCAACATCGCCGATTTCGTATCCCGGTGGGGCGGCCATTACGAGCACATGCTGGTGCTCGATGCCGACAGCCTGATGACCGGCGACTGCATCGTGCGGCTCGCTGCGGCCATGGAAGCCGATCCCGATGCCGGCATCATCCAGTCGCTGCCGCTGATCATCAACCGCAACACGCTCTTTGCCCGCCTCCAGCAATATGCCGCCCGGGTCACCGGACCGGTCATCGCCATGGGGCTGGCGGTCTGGATGGGACGCGACGGCAACTACTGGGGCCATAACGCGATCATCCGCACCCGTGCCTTCGCGTCGCATGGCGGCCTCCCGGACCTCAAGGGCAAGCCCCCATTCGGCGGCCATATCCTGAGCCATGACTTCGTCGAAGCAGCGCTGCTGCGCCGCGCCGGCTGGTCGGTCTACATGCTGGCCGACCTCCAGGGCTCCTACGAGGAGAGCCCGCCGTCGCTCATCGACCTGTCCGCCCGCGACCGGCGCTGGTGCCAGGGCAATCTCCAGCACATGCGGGTCATCGGCGCAAAGGGACTGAAGCTGCCGACGCGACAGCATTTCGCCACCGGCATCATGTCCTATCTGGCCTCTCCGTTCTGGCTGTTCCAGCTCATCGTCGGTATCGCTCTCGTCCTCCAGACGACCTATATCCGGCCGGAATATTTCGCCCGGGACTTTCGGCTCTATCCGATCTGGCCCCGGTTCGATCCGGAGCGAGCCCTGGCGCTCTTCGCGCTGACGATGGGAATTCTGCTGGCACCGAAGGTCTTCGGCCTTCTGCTGATGCTCATCCGCGGCCAGGACAGGCGCGCCTCCGGCGGCGGCATCCGCTTGGTCATCTCGTCCACGATCGAGATCATCCTGTCCGCCCTCCTGGCGCCGATCCTGATGCTCATCCAGTCCGGGTCGGTCTTCCAGATCCTGCTCGGTCGCGACACGGGCTGGCAGCCGCAGCGTCGCGACGACGGATCGATTCCCTTCAAGGACATCGTCCGCCGCCATCGGGCCCATACGGTTCTCGGCGCCCTGGCGGGGATCTCGGCCTTCATGATCGCCACGTCCCTGTTCCTGTGGATGTCGCCGACGATCATCGGCCTGCTGCTTGCCATTCCCCTGTCGTGGCTCAGCGGCCAGCTCGGGGCCGGACTGGCCCTGAAACGCCTTGGGCTCCTCAGAACCCCTGAGGAGCATCAGCCCCCGGCCATTGCAACCCGTGCCAATGAGCTGCAGGCGCGCAATGCGACGTTCGGCTTCGACGATGCGGACAGCCTCCGGGCCATCTACGCGGATGCGAATCTGAGGGAGCGGCACATCGAGATGCTTCCGCCCGCCCTTCCGCGCAAGCGGGGCGTCATCGAGACGGAGCGGGCCCTGGCCGAGGCCAAGCTGGTCGACGCCGAGACCGTCGAGGATGCGGTCAGCTGGCTGCACAACAAGGAACGCATGGTCGTCCTCCACGACCGGGCGTTGATCGACATGCTGGTCCACCTGAAGGCAAAACCGCCGGAAGCCCAGGCAGCCGAGTGACGATCTGCTCGAAACCGGGGCTCGGGCCCCGGTTTCCGTTCAAGGCGCGGGAGAAGTCCTCTCGCTGTCGCCGGCCACTTCGCTCAACACCCAGTCGCGGAAAGCCTCGATCTTCGCGGAGCGCCTGCGCGCCTTCGGGTAGACGAGCCAGTAGCTCCGGTCCGTGGTGGCCATCAGGTCGAAGGGCTTCACGAGCCGTCCGGACGCCAGATCCTCGGGAAAGAAGAAGGGATTGATGAGCGCGACGCCCTGACCGGCGATCGCCGCCATGCCCTCGAACTGCTGGACGCCGAGCGAATTGTCGGGATGCCGGGAGAGATCGACGTTCGGCACCCCGGCCGCGGAGAACCAATCCCGCCACCACGGGTCGCTGGGCGAAATGAGCGGAAGGCTGAGAAGGTCGACCGGGTCGCGCAGTTCAACGTCCCGGACCAGTGCGGGGCTGCATACGGGCATGAACTGGTTCGGGAAAAGAACATGCGCTTCGAGCCCGGGCCAATCTCCCGTACCGCTCCTGATTCCGATGTCGAACTCGCTGTGAGCGAACTCGATGATCTCGGTCGAGACGGAGACCTGAACCGCGATATTGGGGTGGAGCTGCCGGAAGCGTCCGAGACGGGGCACCAGCCAGTTGGACGCGAATGTCGACAGGGTGGTGATCGACAGCACCGTCTGCACCATCTCCTCCACGCCCGCGAATGCGTTTCGCAGGGCCTCGAAAGCTTCCGTTACGGCAGGAGCGAGCTGCCGCCCCTTGGCCGTCAGGGTCACCTGCCGGGGCAAGCGGATGAACAGCGGAGCCCCGACCCGATCCTCGAGAAGCTTGATCTGGTAGCTCACGGCCGCCTGCGTCATGCCGAGTTCCTCGGCCGCACGGGTAAAGCTCTGATGGCGGGCGGCCGCCTCGAAGACTCTGACGGCGCTCATGGGAGGGAGTTTTGACGGCAGCTTAGACATGTCGATCCATAAGGCTGACTTATGCCAGCCTATTGGCATTTGCTTTGTCAAGATCCTGCGACAGGCGCATCCTCGATCTCATCACCGAGGGCGCTGGCGCCCTGACGAACAAGCAAGGTAGCTGTCATGAGATACGACGATGCCCGCCGCCTCCGCGGCGTCGAGGGCGCTTGGCTGCGCCTGAAGCTCTGGTTCCGGCCCGTTTCCCGGAGAACAGGACCCGTGATCTGGGACCTCGGCGCTCTGTCCGATCACGAGCGGCGCGACATTGGCTTGCCTGAGCCCGCCCGCTACATGGACTGGCGCGCTCTGAGAGACCAGAAGTAGATCGGAGGTCACGACGTCAGGCGGCTCGGCTTGAGCTCCCCGCTCTGTTCGAGGAGCGAGTGCCCGGTCGACGCGATATGCGCTTCGATTCGTTTGAGATCGCGAACGATGTCGAGCTGAAGCGCGCTGGTGTCGCCGGCCGTCCTGCCGGACCGAAGCTGTTCGAGGTGTTTCTGGGCGACCGCACGCTCGAGATCCCGGAAGCGCTCCTTCTCGGAGACAAGCCTGCGG
Source organism: Microvirga yunnanensis (assembly GCF_025460875.1). NCBI lineage: Bacteria > Pseudomonadati > Pseudomonadota > Alphaproteobacteria > Hyphomicrobiales > Methylobacteriaceae > Microvirga > Microvirga yunnanensis. The sequence goes on along the minus strand of NZ_JAMXFI010000015.1, from coordinate 69,807 downwards.
GCGGAGCCGAGGTCCTGGAACATCAGAACGGATGCCGCGAGCTGCAGATGCTCCAGCAGCTTCCCATGCATGCCGGTGATGTCGTCCAGGCTGTCCTTCGGAAGGCGGAGATGGTTCTTGATGCGCTTTGCCGCCAGCTCCATCAGGTTCTTGTCGATGATGTCGCCCACGTGTTCCAGATTGATCGCGAAGGCGAGAATGTCGGAAAGACGTTTCGCCTCCGCCTCGCTCAGGGCCTCGTGGTTGATCGAGCTCAGATAGCGGCGAATGGCGCTGAAGAGCCGGTCGAGCACATCGTCCGTGCGGCTGACCTGGTCGACCCGGCTGATATCGTCCAGGCGGAAGAGATCCTGGGAACTGCGCAGCATCGACTCCACCGTATCGACCATGCGCAGGACCTCGCGGGCGGCATTGGAGAGGGCGACCGATGGCGTGTCGAGGGCGTCTGTGTCGAGATATTGCGGCGTGCCCGGATCGGAGGCGCGGAGCTTCTCCGGAAAGGTCCTGAGCAGGAGGTCCGCGATCCAGGGCAGAGGCACGATGAAGATCGCCGCCACGACGACGTTGAAAAGCGTATGGAAATTCGCCGCCAGCCGGGCCGGGTTCGGGTCGAACACCGCCATGGCCGCGAGGATCGGGTCGATCAGCGGCAAGGCCGCGAGGCATCCGACAGCCCGCATGGCGAAGTTGCCGAAGGGCACCCGCAACTTGGCGGGATCGCCCCCCGCACCCTCCAGAAGAGGATTGAGAGAGCTGCCGAGGTTGGCTCCCAGGACCATGACCAGCGCCGAATGAGCGTCGATGACGCCGGCGCCGGCAAGCGACATGATGAACAGCAGCGCCGCGACGCTGGAATGGGCGAGCCAGGCAAACAACGCGGACAGGAGCACCAGGATCAAGGGATCCGGGGCTATGACGGCCAGAAGATCCTTGATCACCTTCGACGATTCGATCGGCCTTATCGTTTCACCCAGGAGGTGCAGCGACAGCAGCATCAGGCCGAGACCGATGGTCACTCGCCCCAAATCCTTGATCCGGCTCGTCCTCCCCCTGCGGTAGGCTACGAAGCCGCCAAAGATCAGGGCGGGAAAAATCAGAGACACGTCGAAGGACAGCACCTGGACGATCAGCGTCGTCCCCACATTCGCGCCGAGCATCACGGCCAGGGCAGGAACGACGTCGACGGCCCCGCCTGCGGTGAAGGACGCCACCATGAGGGCCGTGGCTGTGCTGCTTTGTAGGACGGTCGTCACCCCGAGGCCGGCCAGAAAGGCCTGAAGCCGTGTCCGCAGTGCCACTCCGAGGATCCATCGCAAATCGCTGCCGAACGCCCGCTGAACCCCGCTGTTGACCATGTTGATACCCCACAGAAGCAGGGCAATCTCACCGAACAGGTGGATCATGACGGAAGTTGCAGACATTCAGTCCTCTGAATCCGGGAGACGCGGCACGATCCTGTTACTTACCGACCAATCGTCGCCACCGCAATCAGGTTGCCGGCTAATAATGAATATGTGCCGGAACGATCTCCAGAATATCGGATGACGCGGCCCCCATAGCCGATGGGAAAGCCCGCGCCAGCGATGTTTCGCAGCCTCGGACCCCGTCCCCGTTCGACGATCAGGCTTAGCCGTTAGGGTATCGGCATCGGCCCAAAATCGACCAGGACGGCCCCGATACCAATTTGGCTACTCCTAACGCATGCAGCCATCCCCTTAAGGTCGTCTGCTCTTTTCGTCATATAATCGGTACGCATGAAGTGTCCTAAAAGCTAAGTTCTAAGGCGGTTCGGGCGTTGATTGACGGGATTCCACTGGTTGGTGTGCGAGGGCGTGAGATGGGTTTGGACGATCCATTTCCAATCGAGAAATGCTCCGGACGGGTCCGGGGAGCAATTCTGGCGGAATTCCATGGGAGGTGTCCCACCATCCGCGAGGTTGCCAGCATCTCAGATGCCCAGTGGCTCACCGTGCCCAATATCGGCCCGACCACCCTGGAGGAGTTGCGCAGCATGACGCAACCTGCTCCGAACGGCGAATCGCGCCCGAGCCCGACAGGCATGCAGGACGGCGAACTCCTGTCGCGCCTCAACCGCCTGCAACGGGAACTGAACATCATCGTCGGAGAGATCCGGGCACGCTTCAGCGCCGGCGCCTCGAAGAAGAACCAGCCACGATAGGTCTCGCGGGCGTCGGCCCTCCGGGTCCGCACGATGCTCCCCTCTTGGCTGGCGCACCGTTCGGGACCCTGTCTTGATCGCTCGGCCGGTCCACCACCCCGTCATCACCGGGCTTGTCCCGGTGATCCCGATTGTTCGAGGCGCGGCGCTTTTCCGCATCGGGATGGCCGGCACAAGGCCGACCATGACGTGGGGAGGGTGTTCGCACCGCCTCATACAACCCTCCACGTCATCACCGGGCTCGTCCCGGTGATCCCGATTGTCCAATGCTCCCCTCTTGGCCGGCGCACCGTTCGACGCGAAAAACCGGGTCCACTTTTTCGCACGGTGCGCTCGGATCTCGCCCTTTCGAACTCAGATCGCGAAGGACAGGACCGCCCGGGTCCCGGCATGGCTCTGATCGAACTCGATGGCGGATTGCAGGTTGGACGCCATGGCCTTCACGATCTTCGTGCCGAGGCCGCTCCCCTGGACGACACCGGTGCCCTTCCACCCGATCCCGTCATCTTCGACGACGAGCACCGCCTTCCCTCCCGACGACGACAGGGCGACGCGGATGTCCCCCGTGGCGCCGTTCGGATAGGCATATTTGAAGGCGTTCGTGACGAGTTCGGTGACGATCACGCCCAGGGACACCGCCTTGTCGGTCGGAACCGAGGTCGGCTGGGCGCTCAGGGTGATCGTATGCTCCCGCCCGGCCGCCCGCATGGCCCCCTCGAGTTCCTCCACCAGACCCTGCAGGTAGGTGTCCATCTCGACGAACCGCACGTCGTTCGACGTGTACAGGCGCCGGTGGATCTGGGCGATGGCCGTGATGCGGCTCTGGGTTTCGGTCAGGGTATCTCGGGCGATGGTGTCGCGGCTCAGGGCCCGCTGCTGCATGGCCACGAGGGCCGCAACGAGCTGGAGGCTGTTCGCCACGCGATGGTTGACCTCGCGGAGAAGCATCTCGGCCCGCTCCCGCGCCTCGCGCATTTCTCTTTCGGCCACTTCCTTTTCCCGGCGGAGCCTTTCGGCCGCGAGGGCCTGCTCGGCTGCCGTCCGCAGCAGATCGAGGAAGACCCCGCCGACATCTTTGATGACGTAGTCGGCCGCCCCCGCCTTCAGGGCCGCGACCGCAATCCTGCCCTCGTCGGCTCCGGTCACATACACGACGGGAGGAGGGTTCGGCATGGCTTGAATGTCGGAGAGGACCTCGAGTCCCTCCTTGCCGGGCATGAAGTGGTCGAGCGCGACCACGTCGAACCGCTCGGCGGCGAGCCGGTTCAGCCCCTCGTCGCCGCTCAGGGCGTGCCTGACCTCGAATCCGTGGCGCGACAGGGTCCGTTCGACGAGGCGGCCGAGGCCGTGATCATCGTCGATATACAGCAGGCGGACGGGTGGGCTTTGGGTCTCTCCCTCGCTCATAGGGATTCGGGCACCTGAATCACTGACAGAAAGAGCCCGAGCTGGCGGATGGCCTGGGAGAACGACTCGTATTCAACAGGCTTGGTGATGTAGACGTTGGCGCCCAGGTCGTAACAACGCTGCACCTCGCGCTGATCGTCCGTAGTCGTGAGCACCACCACGGGTGCGCGCCTGAGCTTCTCATCGCCCTTCAACCGGGCGAGAATGTCGACCCCGTTCATGTCCGGCAGGTTGAGATCCAGCAGCACCAGGAAGGGACCGGCATTGCGCACTTCCTCGCTGAAGAGATGCTCCAGGGCCGCAGTTCCGCTCGCGAAGGTGCGCAATTCGTTGCAGACCCCCGCCCGACGAATGTTCTTCTCGATCAGGCGGGCATGTCCCTCATCGTCCTCGACCATGATGATGGTGACAGGATTTTGCTGAGGCATCAGGCGGCTTCCGAGTTCAGACTGGCATATCTTGGCAGGGCAACGGTGAAGGTCGAGCCCTCCCCTGGCCGGGACGATACGGAGATCGTGCCTCCGAGCCTTCGCACGAGAGCGCGCACGTGCGCAAGCCCGATTCCCTCACCCTGCTGATCCTGCACCCCGGAACGCCGGAACAGATCGAAGATCCTCTCGAAATCCTTCGGATCGATCCCCCGCCCGTTGTCCTCGATTTCATAGAGGACATCGGAACCGCGCTCCCAGCCTCGGATGACGATACGGCCCGGGCGTGACGGATGCAGGTATTTAACGGCGTTGTCGATCAGATTTCCGAAGATCTGCTCGACGGCGAGCCGGTCGCTGGTGAGATCGGGGATCGCTTCGATCCGCAGCTCGGCGCCCCGTTCGTGCAGCTGGTGCGCGACGCTGCCTCGCTGGCCCTCGAGCAGTCGGGCCATGTCGATGGGCTCGGGGGCCAGAACCCGGCGACCCTCCCGGGACAGTTTCAGGATCGCGCCGATCAGCTTGTCCATCTTGACGGTCGAGGACCGGATGAATCCGATGGCTTCGGGCAGGTCCTCCTCGATGGCTGCTCGGGTCTCGGCCGCGATCAGGCCTGGATCGGCCTGGCCGACATTCCGGTAGAACCGCTCGATCTCCGCCTGGGCCCCTTCGAGCTCGCTCGTGAAGCCCATTACGTTGACGAGCGGTGCCCGCAGGTCGTGGCTCACGATATAGGCAAAGCGCTGGATCTCCTCGTTGGCCGCATCGAGCTCCGCCACCCGGTCCGCCAGGATGGCGGCCAGCCTGCGGGTTTCCTCCTCGGTCCGCAGCGCGCGCTCCCGGCTCTCCCGGAGCGCGACCTGGGCCTGTTTCAGATCATGGATATCGGTGCAGGTGCCGAACCAGCGTCTGATCCGCCCTTCCTCGTCACGAACCGGCTGCGCCCGCCCGAGGACCCAGCGGTATTCCCCGGAGCGATGACGAAGCCGGTACTCGATGTGGTAGGGCTCTCCGGTCTCAAGGCAGTGACGCCAGACGCCCCAGGCGCGCTCCTGATCGTCCGGATGGAACATGCCGTTCCAGGCCTCGCCATCCGTGGAGCCCTCCGGGACGCCCGTATATTCGTACCAGCGTTGATTGTAGTAATCGTGGAAGCCGTCCGGCCGGGTCGCCCAGATCAGCTGATCGATCGAATTGGCGATGGCCCGGAAGCGCTCCTCGCTTTCCCTCAAGGCGATTTCGACCCGGCGCCGCTCCTCCAGCTCCCGCTGGGCGGCCTGGAACAGGCGGGCATTGTCGATCGCGACGGCCGCCTGCCCGGCGATGCCGGCGAGCAGGACCTCATGTTCCTGCCTGAACATGCCCGGCTGGGGATGGCCGAAGAACAGCCCGCCGAGGACATCGCCCGAGCGGGACGTGACCGGCACCGCCAGATAGCTGCGAACCGGCAGATGTCCCTCAGGCATTCCCCGATGGGGGCCGTTCCGCCCGTAGCGCGGATCCCGGAGAATATCGTTGGAACGGATGATCCCCTCGCCCTGGAAGGTCGGCTGGAACACGGCCGTCGCCCTGGGCATCGGGAACCCGGCGAACGCCTCGCGCTCCACGCCGGACAGGGCGTAGAGCATGTAGCTCTCGCCCTTCTCGTCCAGGACATTGTAGAAGAAGGCCCCGAACTGCGCATCGGTCAGCGCCACGCCCGCATCCGTGACGATCTGGACGACGCGATCGAGATCAAGCTCCGCGGCGATCGACGCCCCGGTCCGGTTGAGGATGGCCAGATTCCGCGTCTCGGCCCTGAGAGCCTCTTCGGCCTGACGGGTCTCGGTGACGTCGTGCCCCTGGACGAAGATGCCCGAGACCTGCCCGTCCGGCCCGAAGATCGGCTGGTAGACAAAATCCAGGAACCTTTCTTCCTGAACCGCGTCAGGGCTCTGCTTCAGGACGATTCGAATGCTTCGGCCGACGAAGGGCTGCCCCCCGCGATAGACGCGATCGAGCAGATCGATGAAGCCCTGCCCCACCACCTCCGGAAGCGCTTCCCGGACCGGCTTTCCAAGGATGTTCTCACGACCGACCAGCTGGAGATAGGCCGCATTGGCCATGGTGAAGATGTGATCCGGTCCGCTGAGAGCGGCCATGAATCCCGGCGCCTGCTGGAACAATCCCCGCAGGTGCTGGCGTTCCTCGCTCAGAGCCTGGTTCGCCTCCTGGACGGCCTGCGCCCTTCGGAACATGTCCGTCTCGATCAGAGCGGACGGGCCGGACGGCAGGACCGTGCTCTTCGCCAGGCTCCTCAGCCGATGAAGCTCGGTGACGTCGACCGTATGCTGGAGAACGAAGGCCACCTCGCCCTTCTGGTTCAAGAGCGGCGTGTGGGTCGCGCTCCAGAAGCGCTCTTCGAAGCCCTGTCCGTTCGGCAACGGGATGGCGTATTCGATGAGCGGCAGATGGTCCGCCGCCCGGTCCCGGATGACCCTGTCGAACGAACTCCGCAGCCGGCGGTGGCTGGCGGAGTCCGGATCGCTGGGAAACGCCTCGAACATGTTGCGTCCGACCAGATCCTCCCGCCGGCGCATCGTGACCTGAAGGTAGGCGTCGTTCATCCCGACGATGGTGAGCGACGGGTCCACCAGCACGTAGGGGTTGGGAGAGGCACTGAACAGCGCTTCGAAATCGATCGTCTTCAATCGCAATGCTGGTCAGCCGCCAGCCCCCTGGTTCATTGTCTGACAGAGCTGAACGGTATGTAGGTGCCTCCCGGCCAAGTACCATAGGATGCGACACTCTCCCGGCAACTGTGACCGATCCGACACTCGGACCTTCCGGAGCGCCCCGGAGCGAGGCGTCATCGGCCCGGCTCACCCGCCATACTTGATCTGGACCCGCGCCGCCGCCTCGCGCGCCCGCTCGCGGGCGTCCTCGACGGTGCGGCCCGACGCCAGGGCGACGCCCATGCGGCGATGCTTGCGGGTGGTCGGCTTTCCGAAAAGGCGCACCTCCACGTCGGCATCGGGTGTCGCCAGAGCGAGAGCCTCACGCAATCCCCCGATGGTGAAGCGCTCGGCCTCCCGGTCGGCCAGAATCACCGCCGACGCCGTGGGGCCATGCAGCCGGACCGGCGGGATCGGCAGTCCAAGGACCGCGCGGGCATGCAGGTCGAACTCCGACAGGTTTTGGGACAGGAGCGTCACGAGCCCGGTATCGTGCGGCCGCGGCGAAAGCTCGGAGAAAATCACCTCGTCGCGGGTCACGAAGAACTCGACCCCGAAGATCCCGTAGCCGCCCAGGTTGTCCACCACCTTCCTGGCCATCTCCCTGGCGTCGCCGAGGAGCGTGTCGGTCATGGGGGTCGGCTGCCAGGACTCCTGGTAGTCTCCCCGTTCCTGGCGATGGCCGATGGGCTCGCAGAAGGAAACGCCCTCGCGGGATCGGATCGTCAGCAGGGTGATCTCGTACTCGAAGGCCACAAATTCCTCGACGATGACCTTCTTCCGGTCCCCGCGCATGTTCGCCACCGCGTCGTTCCAGGCCTGCTCGAGCTGATCGGCCGTGCGCACCGTGCTCTGCCCCTTGCCGGACGAGGACATGACCGGCTTGATCACGCAGGGCAGACCCGTGTGCTCGACCCCGGCCTTCACCTCCTCCAGGCTCTCGGCATAATGGTACCTGGACGTGCGCAGGCCGAGTTCGGTGGCGGCGAGCTCCCGGATCCGGTCCCGGTTCATGGTCAGCGAGGCGGCCCGGGCCGAGGGCACGACGGTCAAGCCCTCGGCCTCGAATTCCTGCAGAACCTCCGTGCGGATCGCCTCGATCTCCGGGACGATGAAATCCGGCCTGTGCTTCTCGATGGCAGCCCTGAGGGCGTCGGGATCGAGCATGGAGAAGACTTCCGTCTCGTCCGCCACCTGCATGGCCGGCGCGTTCGCATAGCTGTCGCAGGCGACCACGTGGCAACCGTAACGCTTGGTCGAGATCACGAACTCCTTTCCGAGTTCGCCGGATCCGAGAAGGAGAATCTTGGCTGTGAACACGGCGATGCCTTTCGTTGAGAGCTGGGCCTTGTACCCGAAAAACGCTGCGCGGGACCTGGTCCGCCGATCGCGTGGAACAGGCAGCGCCCTGACTCACCAATGAACGACCCGAGCCGCCCGGTCGAGTCCCGGCAAGGTCCGCTCAGGCTTGGATCGACTCGGTCCGCTCAGGATAGCGCCAGCCTCTCGTCCTCGCGACGGCCGAATGGGCCGGACGTCCGCTTTGGGCTTTTTCGTGGCGGGTCATGGATCAAGTTTGTCCGGGTAGCGTTCAACAGCAGCGGCAGGAACTGGCTTCGCTTGCGTTGGATGCAGCCCTGCCGTCTCAATCGCGCATTACGCAATCGGAAGTTCAATGGGTTAAGGGGTCTGCGCAGGAGAAACCCAATGCTTGCCAAGAAGAAATCGTCCGAGAGCCGGCATCGGCGCGTCACCCGGGTCGAACCTCCGGTCCTCGAGGAGGCGATCGTCGCCGCCCAGGGCCTGACGGACGACATCGACAGCCAGGTCGAGATCGCCGCGCAGCTGATGGGGCTGCCGCAGGACGAAGTCCGCCCTGTGGTGCTGAAGACCCCGGCCCAGCCGCGTCGTCCCGAGCGGATGCCCGAACGCATGATCATGCCCGAGCGCAGCGACGGGCCGAAGGTCGTGGTGGTGGAGCGCAAGCGCCCGCGCCTCGTCATGCCGAGATAAGTTCTCTATCCTGCCAGCTCGTCCGGATGCGCCGCACGACGGCTCCGTCCTCCGTGCCTCATTGCCGCCGTCCCGCGGGATTGTCCCATCATGGTCAAAGGTATTCTTCTCGCTTTCCTTGCCTTTGCCGTCTTCGCCTGGGGCGATGCCGTCGTGAAGGAGATCGGGCATGGGCTCGATCCCTTCGAAGTGACGTTCTTCGGCTATCTCATCCCCCTTCTCCTGTCGCCCGTCTTCATGAAGAGCGGTGACAGGATCGTCGATCTGGTGCGCTGGAACCGGCCATGGCTCATGGGGCTCAGGGTCTTCCTGATCGCCGCGACCACTCCGTTCAGCGTCATGGCGTTCCGGAGTCTGCCCTTCGCGGAAGCGTTCGCGCTCCTGTTCCTCATGCCGAGCCTCGTCACCGTGCTCTCCATCTTCGTGCTCAAGGAGCATGTCCGGTGGCGCCGGGGTCTCGCGGTCTGCGCGGCCTTCATCGGCGTGCTGATCATCGTCCGGCCGGGATTCAAGGAGTTTCTCCCGGGCCATCTGGCCGCGCTCGCCACGGCTCTGTGCGCCGCCGGCGGGGTCATCACCGGCCGGATGATCGGTCATACCGAGAAGCGCTTCACCCTGATCGGAACGGTCTTTCTGGCCACGACCGTTCTGGCGGGACTTCTGATGATCCCGGGCTTTGCCTGGCCCACCGCCCAGCAGTGGGTCCTGCTGCTGTCCTTCGCGGCGACAGCCTTCGTCGCGCAGGCGCTGTTCATCATCGCGACCCTGTACGCTCCGGCCGACCGGCTGGGAGCGGCCCAGTACAGCCAGATCCTCTGGGCTCTGGCGATCGGGGCGCTGTTCTTCGACGAATGGCCCGACGCCCTGGCCCTGGTCGGCATCTTCATCGTCGTGGCGGCCGGATTGTTCATCTTCGCCCGGGAGCAGACCCTCAAGCGCGGGCAGCCCCGGACGGATACCCCGGCCGAGGCTGTCCCGGCCGGAACGGCTGCGCCACCTGCGCAGGGCTGAGGCCGGGTGCGACTTGTGCGCCAACCGTCGTTTTCTCCACCCGGCAACGCCCTATTCTTCACCTGAAGGGCTCTGATCGCTCGACGTCCGGGCCAGGGCCGAGGTTGACAGGTGGTTTCCTTGGCAGGCGCGTATATCAACCGGATCGGCACTGCCGTCCCGCAGCATGACGTCCATCAGACCTTCATCGGCTTCGTGGACCAGTTTCTCCCCGACCGGAAAAACAAGCTGATCTTCCGCCGCATGGTTCAGCGGTCGGGCATCGAACATCGCTACTCCACCCTGTCTCCGAGCGAGAACCTCGAGGCGGCAGCCGACCGGGAGGGCTTTTTCCGGCCCGGCGCGTTTGCCGGGACCGGCGCCCGGATGCAGCGTTTCGAGACCCATGCCGTCGATCTCGCCCAGCAGGCCGTCGAGGCGCTCGAGCTGAACGAGGACCTATCCTCTCTCACCCACATGGTGGTGGCATCCTGCACCGGCTTCACCGCACCGGGGCTCGATCAGCAGATCATGGAGCGCTTGGGGCTCAACCCCTCGATCGAGCGGACCATGGTGGGATTCATGGGCTGCGCGGCTGCCGTGAATGCCCTGAAGGTGGCCCATCACATCGTCCGGTCCGAGCCGGAGGCAAGGGTCCTGGTGGTCAATCTGGAGCTCTGCACGCTCCACCTTCAGGAGACGTCCGACCTTGAGGTGATCCTCAGCGCCCTGCTCTTCGGCGATGGGTGCGCGGCCAGCCTCGTGTCGGCGGATCCGCAAGGCATCGCGCTCAAGGATTTCCGCGTCGCGACGATCCCCGACACCCGCAACCTGATCACCTGGCGGATCGGCGATGCCGGGTTCGAGATGAGCCTGTCCGGAGAGGTCCCGCAGCAGATTGCCAAGGCGCTGCGCCACGAGGCCACCCGCAACGACGAGGGCGGCATCCTGCGCGGTCAGCGCAAGGACAAATTCGATCTTTGGGCCGTCCACGCCGGCGGGCGAACGATCCTCGACGCGGTCGAACAGGGCCTCGATCTCTCCCCGGACGCCCTGCGCTGGTCCCGCGGCGTGCTGCGGGACTTCGGCAACATGTCCTCGGCCACGCTGATGTTCGTCCTGGGCCGGATCATGCAGGGTGCTCCCCCGAGCTCGAACGGTTTCGGCATGGCCTTCGGACCGGGACTGGCGGCCGAGACGTTCCGCTTCACCCTCGCCGGATAGAGGCCTCCATGAGCCGGAGTTTCGCCCAGCGCAGCCCCGAGACCGAGTGGATGGACACGGAGCCTGTCAGCCTCGACGATTACCGCGCCTGCCTGAAGGATCTGGCGGCCGTCAATGTGGTGACCATGACCCACGGACCTGTCCTGAAATGGCTCGACCGTGCCACCCGTCACCTGAACCCCAGCGACCGCGTGACGATCCTGGACGTCGGCTATGGATACGGGGACCTGCTGCGGCGGATCCATTCCTGGAGCCGGCGCCGCGGCCACCCCGTGGACCTGATCGGCGTCGATCTCAACCCCATGAGCGAGCCGATTGCGCGCGCTGCGACCCCCGCCGGCGTTCCCATCGACTTCCGGACAGGAAACGTGTTCGATTTCCAGCCCGAACGCCCCATCGATTTCATCATCTGCTCGCAGACGACCCATCACATGTCGGACCAGGAGGTCGCGGGCTTCGTGCGCTGGATGGAGCGGACCGCCGCGCGCGGCTGGTTCATCGCCGATCTCTACCGCCATCCGATCCCGTTCCATTTCTTTCGCGCGCTCTCCTGGGCGGCGCGCTGGCACCGCTTCGTCCGGCACGACGGGCCGATCTCGATCGCCCGAAGCTTCCGTCGGGACGATTGGGAGCGGATCCTGGCTGCCGCCGGTCTCGGACCCGGGACGGCCCGGATCCGGTGGTATCCCTCCTTCCGTCTCTGCGTGAGCCGGTTGAAATGAGCGGCGGATGGCACGAGGAGATCGTGATTGTCGGCGGCGGACTGGCCGGCGCGTCGGCGGCCTGCATCCTGGCCGACGCGGGACGTTCCGTTCTTCTGCTCGAGCGCGATGCGCAGCCCCGGCACAAGGTCTGCGGCGAGTTTCTGAGCATCGAGGCGCAGACCTATCTGTCCCGTCTCGGCATCGATCTCGATGGCCTCGGAGCAAGCCGGATCTCGCGCCTGCGCCTCGTCCGCAAGCGCGGCGCGACGGAGGTCTCCCTGCCTTTCGTGGCCAGAGGATTGTCCCGAAAGGTCCTAGACGAGGCCCTGCTGGTTCAGGCGCGCTCCCGAGGCGCCCGAATCGTCCGAAACGAGCCTGTCAGGTCCATCTCGTTCGACCGGACCACGGCGCGGTTCGCGCTTGCCGCCAGCCGCCCGATCCAGGCGGACACAGTCTTCCTGGCGTCGGGCAAACACGACGTGAGAGGCGTGAAGCGGCCGACGGCGAACACCATGGGCGATCTCATCGGCTTCAAGCTGCATTACCGATTGGCCAAGAGCCAGCAGCGGGCGCTCCAGGGCTGCGTCGACGTCATTCTCTTCTCCGGCGGATATGCCGGGCTTCAGATGATCGAGAAGGACATCGCCAATCTCTGCCTCGTCGTGTCCCGCCAACGGTTCGACGAACTCGGGAGGCGGTGGGATGCGCTCATCGCCCACATGGCGGACGAGTGCCCGCCCTTGACCGAGCGCCTGCAGGACGCGCAACCGCTCTTCCCGCGCCCGTCGTCGATCTTCCAGATCCCCTATGGCTTTCTCCATGCCCCCGATGCCCGCGAGCCGCAGGGCTTGTATCGCCTGGGCGACCAGGTCGGGGTCATTCCCTCGTTTACCGGAGAAGGCATGTCGATTGCGCTGCACAGCGGGTGCCTGGCCGCCGCGACCTATCTCTCCCATGGCACGGCCAGCTCGATCTTTCATCATCGGGTCCGATCCGACATCGGGCGCTCGATCCGGCTGGCCTCGGCGCTGAACCGCACCGTGCGCCATGAGGCGGGCCGGCACGCGGTGTTTCATGTGAGCCGGATCTGGCCTGATGCCATGCGCTATGTCACGTCCCTGACGCGGGTGCAGGAGGCCGCCGTGGCCCGCGCTTTGGCGCCCCCATGATCATCCCTCGGGAGCCGCAATCCTCCGCAGCCGTCGCCGAGCATTACGACGAGCTCGACCGGTTCTACCGCGACATCTGGGGCGAGCACGTGCATCATGGGCTGTGGACGACAGGCCGCGAGACGCCGGACGGGGCGGTCGAAGCCCTGATCGCGCATCTTGCCGACGCCTTGGCGCTCGTGCACGGACAGCACGTCTGCGACGTCGGCTGCGGTTACGGCGCGACGGCCGAATGGCTTGCCCGCCATCATGGTGTCCGGGTCACCGGGGTGACCCTGTCGGCCGCCCAGATCGGGCGCGCGGACCAGCGTGTCGTCGGCTCACCGCGCCTCCGTTTTCTGCGGCAGGACTGGCTCGCGAACACGTTCGAGGACGGCGCGTTCGACCATGTCATCGCGATCGAAAGCTCCGAGCACATGCCGGACAAGCAGCGGTTCTTCGATGAGGCGTACCGAACCCTGAAACCCGGGGGCCGGCTTGCAATCTATGCCTGGCTCGCCCGGGACCGGTCGCGGTCCTGGGAGGAGCGTCTTCTGCTCGAACCGATCTGCCGCGAGGGCCGGCTGCCCGGCATGGGCACGGAAGCGGAGTATCGCGCCTGGGCCGAAAAGGCCGGGTTCGACATGGATGGGTTCGAGGATCTCAGCCGGAGGGTGAGGCGCACCTGGTCGCTCTGCGCCGGCCGGGTGGCGACGAAGCTCCTGACCCGACCGGATTACAGGCGCTACCTGCTCGATGCGCGCTCGAAGAACCGCGTCTTCGCCTTGAGCCTTCCCCGGATCTGGCTCGCCTATCGCACTGGATCGATGCGCTACGGGCTCCTGACGGCCCATAAGCCGTCGGATAGAGCATAGAGCATCGGATGGATCCCAAAAGTGCAAGTCCACTTTTGGGTCCGATGCTCTCAACGCATTCTTTGACGGTGAACCGGATCCACTTCGCCGAAAAATGCTCTAATCTCGGGACTGGCGCGCTGCCCTGGAGAGTTGATCCGCGGTGTCGGCGGCTCCCATGGCACCGGCCAGCGCTTCGGCCGTGAGGCCGCCCGCGTCCTGCGCATCGAGAACCGCTCCCCGCGCGAGAAGCGCATCGACGATTTCGGTCCGATTGAACATGGCGGCGACCATGAGCGGGGTCTTGCCGCCTTCGCTGCGACCGTTGGCATCCGCACCGCCGTCCAGCAGGCATTGGACCGTGGCCATATCGCCCTTGAAGGCGGCACCGGCGAGCGGCGTCTGGCCACGATCGTTCGCGAGGTCCGGATCCGCCCCCTGCGCAAGGAGCACCCGCACCGCGTCCACATGGCCGTGGTAGCTCGCCAGCATCAGCAGCGAATCCCCCTTCTCGTTGCGCAGGTTCGGCGGCAGGCCCATGCGCAGCAATTCGCCGAGTTCCTGCGCCTGTCCGGCTCTCGCATGCTGGAACACCCGCTGGGCGAACGCGATGGTCTCCTCGTCCAGTTCGGGCTTGGGCGGTTCATTCTGCATCGTGCTCTCCGAGTCCCGCCTACGGCGCATCATGCGTCAGGCGGCAGTCAAGGTCCTGGCGAGAAGATCGAGGACCGCCGGTCCGTCGACGCCGGTGGCGACCCGAACCGCACTCCCCCTGGCGTCCACGGTCAACGCCCCCGCCTCCCCGGTTGATCCGGTGTTGACGACCAGGTGCAGATCCTCGAGGCGGAAGAGCTCAGGCGCCAAGGCGAAGAGCATCACGCAGGGGTCATGCAGCGGACGGCTCTCCTGATGCGTCTTCGTCTCGAAATAGGATTCGACGAGATCGGCCACCATGACGGCCAGAGGCGTTCCGGCCGCCCGCAAGGCCAGCGCGAACTCCCGTGACGCTCGCACCCGCCGGGTGACGTCGAGCGGCACCAGCACCAGGGGCAATCCCGACGACACGACCACCTCGGCGGCCTCGGGATCGGCCCAGAGATTGAACTCGGACCGCGGGCCGACATTGCCGGTCTCATGGATCACGCCCCCCATGGCGATGATCCCGCCGATCCGCCGGGCCGCATCGGGATGGTGCAGGAACACCCGGGCCAAGTTCGTGAGCGGCCCGAGAGCGAGAATCTCGATGGTGCCGGCGGGCTGATCGAGCAGGAGATCCGCGAGCCATGGGACGGCAGGCCGGCTCTCGGGCTGTCGGCCGGGATCGGGCAGAGCGACGCCGCCGATCCCGTTCTCGCCATGGAGGTTCAACGGTTCGGGTCCCGGCCGCGAGAGCGGCGCCGCTTCCCCCCGAACGACCGGGATATCCTCCCGGCCGGCGAAGGCGAGCAGACGGCCGGCGTTGCGGGTCGTCGTTTCGATGCCGATGTTCCCGGCGACCGTCGTCAGGCCGGTAATCGAGAACTCGGATGAGGCGAGAGCAAGCAGGATCCCGATGGCATCGTCGATGCCCGGGTCCGTGTCGATGACGATCCGCCGGGGTTTTGCGTCGGGCATGATGGGGCTAGAAACCTTGCTGTGAGTCCGTTCGATCGCTTATCCGACACCGGACGGGATTTGACCATAGCCACAGGTGCCCCGTGAACCCTTCAGCCTCGCTCCCCGACGATCGTCTCGTGAATGCCGCGGATGAGGTGGCGATAAGACAGGATCTGGTTCTGGTCGCCCTGGGCAAGAGACCTGCCGACCTGCTGCTGCGCGTCGGGCGCCTGCTCGACGTCCATACCCGCACCTGGCTCGACGATCAGGAGATCGCCATCCGTGGCCGCCGCATCGCCTGGACCGGGCCGGCGGGCACCTTCCCCGGTGCGGCCGAGGCTCGGGTGGATCGGCGCGGTCTTGCTGCGGTTCCCGGCTTCGGCGAGGTGCACAAGCATATCGAGAGCTCGCACCTCACGCCGGAATACGAGGCCGCGCTCGTCCTGCCGCGCGGCAACACGTGGACCTGCGAGGCGAGCCACGAATTCTCGAACGTGGACGGGCCTCACAACCTCGAATTCTGGTTGACCGCCCGGCGTCACGGCTCGCCGATGAAGATCTTCCCGCTGCCGGGATCGGCCGTTCCGCCGACCGCCTATGAATGGGGCGGCGGCCATTACGGCTACGACGAGCAGGCAGGATTCCTGAAAGAGAGCCTCATGGTGGCGGGCCTTGACGAGGTCATGGACTGGCCGGCCGTCTGGAACCCGGACAATCCCTCGCACCGGCGGCTCTGGGGCATGATCCAGGCCACTTTCGAGAAACGCGGCGTCGTGGAAGGCCATGGGGCAGGCCTGCGTGATCTGAATTCCATCAACGCCTTCGCGGCGGCGGGCCTTGCCTCGGACCACGAAGGTTGGACGGCCGAGGAGGTGTGGGACAAGCTTCGCCACGGCATCTTCATCGAGATCAGGCCGCATTCGATGCCGGAGATCATCTCCGGCCTCCTCCAGCGCGGCCTCTCCGACTGGTCGCAGATCGCCTTTGCGACCGACGACCGCAGCGCCTCGGACACCCTGCGGATGGGCGCCACGGACCACAATGTCCGCCTCGCCATCGAGACGGGTCTGTCCCCGGACATCGCGATCCAGTGCGTGACCATCAACCCAGCCCGCCACATGCGGCTGACGCCCTGGGTCGGCAGCATCGCGCCGGGCCGCTTCGCGGACATCGTGCTGCTCGACGACGTCGCGAAGGTATCCATCGCCGAGGTCTGGGCAGACGGCAAGCCGGTGTCCAAAGGACCGGACTATCTCGGCCCCCTGCCCGCCATCGACTGGCCCGACTGGGCTTCGCGGACCGTGAACATCCAGCGCCGGATCGAACCGAAAGATTTCGCCATTGCGGCAGCGCCGGGCCGGGTCACGATGCAGGCCGCCCTGCTGCGCCCGTTCCACTGGCACGACGATTTCATCACCATGGAGCTCCCGGTCGAGAACGGCGCCGTGCAGCGGGATCCGGGCCGGAACGTCACGAAGTTTTCCATCGTCGACCGCTTCTCGGGCGAGGCACATATCTCGCGCATGTTCTGGCTCGGCTGCGGACCCAAGACGTCCGACACGGCGGTCGGCTGCACGGTCGCGCACGACAAGCACAATCTCTGGATCGTCGGCTCCTCCGACGAAGCCATGGCCATGGTGGCGAACCGGGTGGCGGAGATCGGCGGCGGCTGGGTTCTGGCGAGCGGCGGCAAAATCCTGGCCGAAGTGCGCTATGAGATCGGCGGGCTGATGACGCAGCGCTCCGCGGAGGACCTCGATGCGGAGATGCAGCGGCTCTATGCGGCGGCGGAAGAGATCGAGTGGCTCTACGAGCCCACATTCTCGCCGCGCTGGTACCCGGGCTTCCCGGAGCGACTCCAGTTCGCGACCCTGACCTGCGCGCCCTGGCGCTGGGTCCTGGTGGCGCCCTGCGAGGCCGCCCCGCAGGGCTTCGTCAACGTGGCGACCGGGCAGACGCACCCGGTCGTCTGGTAGACCTCATCCGGCCGCGTCGATGCGGGCCATCTCGGCCTTGAACGCGGCCGCGATCTGCCCTGCGTCGCGCAGGACCTTCTTGCGCTCCAGGCTCTCGACCTGGCGTCCGCGCATGATCCAGCGGCCGCCGACCATCACGTCCTGCACGTCCACCGGCATGGCGGAGAACACCAGCGTGGCGTAGATGTCGTAGACCGGCTGCAGGCGCGGCGCGGACAGATCGATGCGGATAAGGTCCGCCTGCTTGCCGGGCGCGAGGGAGCCGATGCGTCCGTCGAGGCCGAGCACCTGCGCGCCTTCCAGGGTCGCCATGCGGATCACCTGGGCGGCCGGCATGGGCTTACGGCTGTGACCGAGCAGCTTCTGGAACATGGAGACCGGACCGAACTGGCTGAACAGGTCGAGGGTGTTGCCGCTCATCGGACCGTCCGTGGCGATGCCGACCTTGATGCCGGCCGCACGCATGGCCTCGATGGGGGCGATGCCGCGTCCCGCCTTCGCGTTCGAGCGCGCGTTGTGGGCGACGCGCACATCCGCCTTCGCCATGCGCTCGATCTCGAACGGATCGACGTGCAGGCAATGCGCCGCAATCAGCCCCGGACGCAGAAGACCCGCCTTCTCGACCACCGCGACGGGCCGCAGCCCATGGTTCTTGCGGCACCATTCCATCTCGCTGTCCATCTCGGCGAGATGGAGCTGCACCGGAACGCCGGGATGCGCCTCGGCCCAGCGGGCGACGCGGGCCATGATGGCGACATCGGTCGAATATGGCGCGTGCGGCGCAATGGAGGGAACGATCCGCTCATGCCCGGAGAACTCGGCCGCCAGCTCCTCGACAAGCGCGAAGCCCTCATCGACGGTCCTGTGATCGGGCGGATCGAAGGTCGCGAGCGTCTGGCCGACGACGCCCCGCAGCCCGGCCTGGTCCAGAGCGCGGCCGACCTCCGTCTCGAAGTAATACATGTCCGCGATGGTGGTGACGCCCGCCTCGATGGATTCGAGCGCGCCGAGAAGGGTGCCGACGCGGACCATCTCGGGCGTCACGAACTTGCGCTCCATGGGGAGCACATAGCGGAACAGCCGGTCGTCCACGTCCTCGCCGAGGCCGCGGAAGAGCGTCATGGCCAGATGCGCGTGGGGATTGACCATGCCGGGCATGACCACGTCGCCGCCGACGTCCACGATCTCGGCGCCTTCGATAGGCGGCGGCTCACCGGAGCCGAGCGCCCGGATGGTACTCCCCTCGACATGCACCCATCCTGGCTCGATGACGCTCATGGTCTCGTCGATGGGGAGCAGGCACGCATTCGCGATGAGGATCGACGCCATCACTCGTCTCCCCCGGCCGCCAGGATGGTGCATTGCTCGGGAACCGGCACGAGCTTCACCCGGGCTCCGGCCTGCAGGGGCGCCGTGAGGCTGCCGTTGGCCACGAGATGGCCGGCCGCGGTCTCGCATTGATACTGGTAGGCCCGACCGAGATAGGTCCGCAAGCCCAGCCGCGCCGGAAGGCCGTCGGCAGCCGCATCGGACGAAACGGTCAGGCCGTCCGGGCGCGTCGCGAGCAGGAAGGTGTCGGGAATGGTCCCGTACAGGCTCTGCGAGAGCCCCAGCCTCATCCCGGCCGTTTCGGCCGTCACCATGTCGCCGTCGCGCGCGACCACCTGGAACGGGATGACGTTCTCGAACCCGACGAAGCGGGCCACGAAGGTATTGGCCGGGCGCCGGTAGAGCACCTCCGGCCGGTCGAACTGCATCAGACGTCCGGCGTTCATGATGGCGACACGGTCGGAGATCGAGAACGCCTCCTCCTGGTCGTGCGTGACGTAGACCGACGTGGTGCCGTTGGCCCGCTGGAGCTGGCGGATCTCGACGCGCATGTCGACCCGGAGCTTCGCATCGAGATTCGAGAGCGGCTCGTCGAACATCAGCAGCGGCGGTTCGATGACGAGAGCCCGGGCCAGGGCGACGCGCTGCTTCTGGCCGCCGGAGAGCGCTCCGGGGGCGCGGTCCGCCAGGACAGAGAGCCCGACGCGGTCCAGCATCGCCATGGCTCGCCTGCGGCGCTCGTCGGCGGCGATCCCGCGCTGCTTCAACCCGAAGGCAACGTTGTCGAGCACCGAGAGGTGCGGGAACAGGGCGTAATTCTGGAAGACCAGGCCGATATCGCGCTTGTGGGTCGGCAGACGGGTCAGGTCGCGGCCGCCGAGCGTGATCGACCCGCTGGTGGGCGACAGGAACCCGGCGATCAGGCGCAGGGTCGTGGTCTTGCCGCAGCCGCTGGCGCCCAGAAGGGACACGAGCTCGCCTGCCTGGACAGAGAGCGAGAGGTCTTCGAGAACCCTGGTCGTTCCATAATGGGCGGAAACGGCTTCGAGATGGAGAGGCTGTGTCACGGAAAGCTACTTCGCTAGAAAGGTGAGGCCGAGGGTCCGCTCCACGATGGCCATCACGGCGACCGTGAGGACCATCAGAAGGACGGACACGGACGCGACCGTGGGATCGAAGAACTGCTCCACATGGGCGAGGATCTGGATGGGCAGGGTGCTGATGCCCGGTCCTGTCAGGAAGAGCGACACCGACACGTCGTTGAGCGAGGTGATGAAGGCGAGGATGAATGCCGCGATGACCCCTCCCCGGACATTCGGCAGAACGATGGTGAAGAAGGTCTTCACCGGAGCGCTGCCCAGGCTGATTGCCGCCTCCTCGATGGAGAAGTCGAAGGACGCGAGGCTCGCGCTGATCACCCGCACCACGTAGGGCAGGACAATGAGCGTGTGGCCGATGAGAAGGGCCAGGAAAATCGGCGCCCCTGTCCCGACCGTGAGCGACTTCAGCAGGGCGAAGCCGAACACGATTTCGGGCACGAGGATCGGCAGCACGAACAGGGTGCCGAGCCATTTCGGCAGCTCGACCCTGAAGCGGTTGAGCGCATAGGCGGCCGGGATGCCGATCAGGAGCGCGATCAGCGTCCCGAGGAACGCGATCTGCAGGCTCGTGACGATCGTTCGCCGGAAGGCACTGATCTGGAAGATGTTCTCGAACCACCGCAGAGACAGCCCCTGCGGCGGAAAGGTCAGGTACGTCGTGTCGCTGAGGGCCGCGCCGACCACGATGACGAGCGGCACCATCAGGAAGAGATAGACCAGCGCCGCGACGACGATCAGGAGGGGATGAGGTCTGTCGGACATCACGTGGCCATGGGGTTGATTCGGCGGGCGATGTGGCTCATTGCGAGAACGATGGAGATCGTGATCACCGTCATGATGGCCGCGATGGTCGAAGCCCCGACCCAGTCGAACGACACCATGGCGCGCTGCTGCAGCAGCGTGGCGAGAACGGTCTGGCGTTCGCCGCCGAGAAGCTGCGGGGTCGCGTAGGCCGTGAAGCTGCCGGTGAAGACCAGCACGGCGCCGACGATGAGTCCCGGGACAGCCAGGGGAAGCAGCACCTGCCAGAACGTCGCCATGGGCGAGGCTCCGAGCGACGACGAGGCCTGCAGCACATCCTTGGGGATGTTCTCGAGGACTCCCACCAGGGACAGGACCATCAGCGGCACGAAGAGATAGACCATGCCGACGATGACGGCGCCCTGCGTATAGAGCATCTCGAGCGGTTCGTTGACGATGCCGAGCGCGAGAAGGGCCTGGTTCAGGATCCCGTTGCGGCCCAGGATGATGAGCCAGGCGAAGGCGCGGACGACGACGCCGGTCAGAAGGGGAAATACGGCCGCCACGATGAGCAGGCTCTTCACCTTGCCCGGCGCGCGGGACACCACATAGGCGGTCATGAAGCCGAAGATCAGGGAGATGACCGTCGTGAAGGCCGAGATCTGCAGCGTCCGGAACAGGACGGTCGTGCGGAAGCCGCTGTTGAAATAGGAAATGTAGGGAGCGAAGACCCCGCGGGGATCCATGAAGGTGCCGGCGATCACAGCCCCGATCGGCACGATCAGGAACGCCACCACGGCGAGCGTGGCAGGCGCCGTCAGCGCCCACCCGGTTGCGCCGTTCCGGCGCCAGAAGCGTCTTGCTGTCATGATGGCCGGTTTATTTCCCGAAGACCTCGCTCCAGGCGTCGAGCCAGTCGCCCTTGGCCGCGTTGAGCTTTTCGTAGTCGAGACGCTTCAGCGACGAGATCATCTTCTGGCCATAGGTCCAGCGGGCGGCCTCCTCGGGCTTCAGCTGAACGGCGGTGGCCACCGGAGCATCCACGCCCCGCTCGGCCAGGGTCTGCTGGATCTTGGGATCCAGGATGAAGTTGATGAACTGGTGCGCCAGTTCGGGGTTCGCGGCTCCCTTGGCAATGTTGACCATGTTCAGGGTGGCGTAGTCGCCCTCCTTCAGCTCGGCCCAGCGCACGGTCGGGACCGCGGCCTGGATCTGGGCCAGGGTGAAGTCCTGGGCCATGGCCACCGAGACCTCGCCGGTGGAGAACAGGTTCACGAGCTCCGAACCCGTATTGTAGTTCTTCACCACGTTGGGCTTCAGCTGCTCGAGCGCCTTGAAGGCCGCGCTCTCGTCCTTGTACGGATCGACGCCGGCCTTGTTGGCCGCGACGAGAACCGTCATCGGGCCCGCCGTGGTGGTGATGCCCGGCAGCGAAACGCGGCGCTTGAGATCGTCGCGCCACAGGTCGTTCCAGGACGTGATCGGGGCCGACACCTTGGCGCTGTCGTAGATGATGCCGACCCGTCCGATGGTGTAGGCCGGGCCGTATTTGCCCTGCGGCTCCTTGGCGAGATCGTAGATGCCGTTGACGTTGGGGATCTTCGAGCGGTCGACCGGCTGGAACAGTCCTTCCTGGATCCCGAGCTGCGAATAGCTGTCGGTCAGGTAGACGACGTCCACGCCGCTGCCGCCGCGGATCTTGATCTTGTTCAGGCGGTCGGCGTTGTTGCCCGTCTCGAAGACCAGCTCGCAGCCGCACTGGGCGCGGAAGGGCTTGAGAATGATTTCTTCCAGCTTGTCACCGTTGAAGCCCCACCAGGAGATCGTCAGCGTCTTGTTCTGGGCCATGGCCGGGGCCCCGGCCAGCGCGGTCAGAACAAACGCCATGCCCGCCAAAGGTTTCTGCCAACGCCCTGTCATCTGAGTGTCTCCCGGGTTCACTGTTTCACGGCCAAGGAAAGGGTGCCGATGCCCTTTACGCGGTCGTTGACCGCCCTGTGGGGTCCACGCATTAACACAACCACGGCCTCTGGAAAGCCCCGCACGTCGGGGACCCTGCCCACCTTACAGCCATTCTGCTCAAAAAACTTGCAAATCGATGTCGGCCTGTTGGGGAGTCCAGCCTCCGGCCGGGTTCCGCTTCAGGCGCGGTGTCCGGAGCACTCCCACGACCCGGTCCCGTGCTCCGGGATAGACGGCCGAAACCGGCTCCTGCCACGCATTCGTCTGCAGCATCGCCGCCCCGATGGCGACGGGTCGGACGCCGCAGGCGTCGAGCAGCCGCAGGGCGGCGACGATGGAGCGGCCGCTGCTGATCACGTCGTCCACGAGCAGCACGCGCCGGTTTTCCACCAGCGGCAGCATGCGCGGATCGAGATAGAGGCGCTTCACCTGCTCGGGGCTCGTGATGGAGCTCATCGGGACGGAGAGCTCCTCGCGGTACCAGAACTTGCGCGAGGTCCCGAGCGGCACGTAGCGGGCGTGTCCCAGCCTCTTCGCGGTGCCGCTCGCCAGAGTCAGGCCCAGGGTCGGCAGTCCGACCACCACCTCCGGGTCGAAGGGTCGGGCCAGTTCGGCGAGGCCGGCGCACAGGGCTTCCTCGACCGCGAAGCCCGCCTGGTTGATGATGAGCGACGCCAGCGCGTGATCTCCGTCAGCCAGCTCGCGGATCGGGAGGCGCAGTTGGCGCCCATCCGCGAACTCGGCCGGGAAGAACCCGCGAAGCCCGTCGGAGGGCGACCGCTCGAAGGTCCGAGGCGGGTGGATCTCCTGCCAGAAGTCGTGCGGCTGCATCGCTCGTCTCGTTCCTTGGGTCGCACAGGATGATTGTGGTGGGTCTTCAGCCGCGTTATCGAACGATTCCGGCCGCAAATCCAGGACCACATCGCGATGCCCCGACAGGACCTCATTCAAGCGGATCTCTCCTTCCTGCGCGAACTCCGCCAGGATCTCCATGCTCATCCGGAGCTGGGTTTCGAGGAGGAGCGCACGAGCGGGATCGTGGCCTCCCTGCTGGAAGAGGCCGGTCTTCGGGTGCATCGGGGCCTGGGGAAGACGGGCGTCGTCGGCACCTTGCAGATCGGCGACGGCGCCCGGACCATCGGCCTGCGCGCCGACATGGACGCCCTCGCCATGCCGGAGCAGGCGGAGCGTCCCTACAAGTCGAGAGTTGCCGGAAAGATGCATGCCTGCGGTCATGACGGCCATACGACGCTGCTCCTCGGAGCGGCCCGTCATCTGGCCAAGACCCGCAACTTTTCCGGCACGGTGCATTTCATCTTCCAGCCGGCCGAGGAAGGCCGCGGCGGTGCCAAGAAGATGGTCGAGGACGGCCTGTTCGACCTCTTTCCCTGCGACGCCGTCTACGGGCTGCACAACATGCCCGGACTGGCGATCGACGAAATGGCCGTTACCGCGGGCCCGCAGCTCGCCTCGTCGGATACCTGGCTCGCGACCTTCAAGGGCATCGGGACTCACGGGGCGAAACCTCATCTCGGCAAGGACCCGATCACGGCGAGCGGCCATTTCCTCTCCGCGCTCCAGACGATCGTCGGCCGGGTGGTCAATCCGCTCCAGCCCGCCGTGGTGAGCGCCTGCTCCGTCCAGGCCGGCGATCCGCGGGCGCTCAACGTCATTCCGGACGTGGTGGAGATCGGCGGAACGGCGCGAGCCTATTCCGCACATGTGCGCGATCAGCTCGAAGAGGAGATCGAGCGTCTGGCGCGCGGGGTCGCGGCGATGTTCGGGATCGAGGCGTCATACGAATTCCGCCGCCGCATCCCGCCGGTCGTCAACCAGGCCGATGCCACGGCCCGTGCGCTCGAAGCGGCGCGGGCCGTGTGTGGCGCCAAGGTCGTGACGGATTTCGAGCCCTCGACCGCAGGCGACGACTTCGCGTTCTTCAGCGAGGCCGCACCCGGGGCCTATGTCTGGCTCGGCAACGGGCCTGCCGTCGACGGAGCCCTGCACCACAACACGGCTTACGACTTCAACGACGAGGCCATTCCGACCGGCGTTGCCTTCTGGGTCGCCCTCGTGGAGCAGGAACTGGCGGCTTGAGGCTTACCGGCGGTCTGCATGCTCCGTCATCACCGGGCCCGTCCCGGTGATCCCGATGCCGTGAAGCGCCGCGCTCAATCGCATCGGGATGGCCGGCACGAGCCGGGCCATGGCATTCAAACGGCAGCCCTCGAGGTCTGGTGCTCACCGGCCCCCGGCACGATAGGTTTCCGCCTCGCCCGCGGGAGCCTCGTCCCGACCGCGGCGCCTGTTCTTCTGCCGTCGGGGCTTCGCGCTCCGGTCGCGCCGCACCTTCTCGTCGGGTCTCCGGCGGTGCGACACGGAGGTCGCAACGAGCTTCTCCTCGATCTTCGCATTGAGGCTCGCGCGCAGGTCGACCACCGCATCCACATCCTCGAAGACCTGCGGGTAGCGCTGCGCCAGCCACAGCCAGCTGGTGGCGATCTTCACCCTGGCTTCCAGCTTGAGAAGATCCGTGTTCACGCCGAAATCCGGAGCCTGGACCCGGCCGTGCGCCGCATGCTGCCGCGCCCAGTCGAGGAGGAGCTCGACCGCCAGCCGCTCGCGACCGTCGACCGGCGCCATGGAATAGGACAGGCGGTCGAGGATCGGCATGTCCACCGTATCGAGGAGCGATGCCAGCTCGATCATCTCGTCCATGTCGGCCATGCGCAGGTCAGGGTGCCCTGCGACGAGGGTGTCGTTCAGGTGGCGCAGCACGCGGCCGAGGCGGTCCGTCTGCAGGACCTCGCTTGCGGACAGCACGGTCTCCTGGTTCGGACGGACGAACGCCTTGCCGCGCAGCTTCGCGGCATCCCCGTTCAGCGCGTTGCGGATGACAGTCTCGACCTGCGCATAGGCTCCGACCTCCGGCAGCGCCGTCACGAGGCCCTCGTCGTGGTGGCCGAAGCGCCCTGCCCGGCCGGCAATCTGCTTGATCTCCATGGCGTTGAGCTGCCGCTCCCGCACGCCGTCGAACTTGCGCAGCGTCGAGAACACGATCCGCCTCAGCGGGCCGATGTTCAACCCCATGCCGATGGCATCGGTTGCGACGAGAACGTCCGCCTCGCCGTTGCGGAACCGCGCAGCCTCGGCACGGCGGACCTCCGGCCCGAGGGCGCCATAGACGGTGGCCACCGTGCGCCCGGCCGCGACCAGGCGCGTGCGCAGATCGTGCACGTCGCGGCGGGTGAAGGCCACGACCGCGTCGCCCCGCATCAGCTTGTTGAGATTGGCCGGAACACCATCGACGCGCAGCTTGCCCTTGCGCTTGAGGATCTTCACCTCCAGCGGCTCGCCGGTCATGGCAAGCAGGTGCTCCACGAGGGGGATCGCCTCGGGTGCGCCGGTCAGGACCACGAGCTTCGCCGGCGCTCCGACCATCGCCTGGGTCCAGGCCCAGCCGCGGCTCGGGTCGCCCAGCATCTGGACCTCGTCGATCACGCACACGTCGACCACCCGGTGCAGATCCAGGGTCTCGATGGTGCGGGCGATATGGGTCGCGCCTTCCGGAAGCACACGCTCCTCACCGGTGATCATGCCGGTCGCGAAGCCCTGCTCATTCATGCGTTCGTAATGCTCGAGCGCGAGGAGCCGCAGGGGCGACAGGATCTCGGCCGACTGAGCCTCGCCGGCGAGCCTGAGCGCCTCGTGGGTCTTGCCCGAATTGGTCGGCCCCGCCAGGAACAGGAACCGGCGGTTCAGGGACCGCGCCACGGGGAAGATCGCCGCATAGCTCTCGTAGCCCGACGCCTCCCGGATCTGCGCCTCGCGCAGGTGCCGCAGCCGCCGGGCGGCCGCCTTGGAGCGGAAATCGTCGAGCTTCTGCCGGAGCTTGCGCCCGGCTCCCGCGGGACCGCTCTTGTCCGAGGCATGGATCCGGTCGAGCCTTTCGAGGGCCGAGCGGATGCCGCCGAGGATCGCCTGCCGCTCGTTCGCATCCTCATAGGCATCGAGATAGGTCTCGAGTTCGTCGCGCCAGGCGGCCAGCTCCTGCTCGCAGGCGGCAAAGGTTGCATCCTGGAGCGCGATCAGGCGAGCCTCGAGCGCCTCGGACGCGGCCGCGAGCTCGGTCCGCTCCACGCGCGCCGGCGCGAGCACGACCGCCGCGACCTCGACCGGTTCGGCGAACGCGTACTCGACCGCGATGTCGACGGGAACGCCGTCCGGGAGGATCTGCATGGGCCGGCTGAACACCGCCCGGTATCCGGCGAAGACCCGCTCCGGCTTCCAGCGACCGCTCTCGATCCGGCGGATGTCTTCGGCGACATAGATCCCGGTGTTCTTCCGAACCGGAGCGAGAATGCTCTGCCGGCGGCGATGTGCGGCTTCATCCACGGGTTGGGTCCTGTCCTCGTCCGCGTTCCGGCGGGCAGGTCCATTGCGCTCGGGCGTCTCGCCTCCTTGCATGCGCCAGGCCGGAACCTCGGCCGCCAGCGCGGCGACCACGTCCGGATCGAACATGGGAGCCTCGAAGCTGCGTCCGCGCTTCTGGAAGGTCCGGCGCTCGGCCACGGGGATCAGACCGGCGTCGATCCAGCGCTCGCATTCGGCCGCGCTGGCGAGCAGGATCCCGGGCAGGTGATTGAGACTGACGAGATGTTTCGACTTCTTGGACATTCAGACTTTCGCTGACCGGAGCAGCCCAGGCGGGGCCGCCCCGGTCCATTTGAGGAGCGCCTCAGGACGGATCGGTTTCACACCGGTTTCAACACCCGAAAGGCGCAGATGTTTGCGGGGAAGGGCTTCCGGCCTGGCCGAGGATCATCCCCTTCTGCCGCGGGAGGCGATCTAAAGCATTGGGCGGCCGAATCTTTCTCCCTCTATGTGACGACGAAACGGCCGAATATCAAGGGATGAGGGTCTTCCGAAGGAACGACAATCCCAGGGCCGTGAGAAAGGCCGCCTGCTCCTTGTTGGCCGCCCCGTGACCGCCATCCTCGGGCTCGTAGAAGAGCACCGGCTGCTCCATGGCCTCGAGCTTGGCGGCCATTTTGCGGGCGTGGCCCGGATGAACCCGGTCGTCCCGTCGCGACGTCACCAGAAGCACAGGCGGATAGGTCTGCCCCTCCTGCAGGTTCTGATAGGCCGAGAAACCCGCCATGTAGGCCCAATCCTCGGGACGGTCCGGGTCCCCGTATTCGGCCACCCAGCTCGGTCCTGCCAGCAGACGGGTGTAGCGCTGCATGTCGAGGAGCGGCACGGTGCACCAGATCGCCCCGAACAGCTCCGGGTAACGGGTCAGCATGTTGCCGACCAGCAGTCCGCCATTCGAGCCGCCATAGGCCGCAAGCTGCCCTGCCGAGGTGACGCCGCGCCCGACGAGATCCTGGGCGATGGCGGCAAAATCATCGTGGGACAGGCGCTTGCCCTCACGCATTCCCGCCTTATGCCAGGCGGCTCCGAACTCGCCGCCCCCCCGGATGTTGGCGACCACCCAGACATGGCCGCGCTCCAGCCAGGTTTTGCCGATCCCGCCCAAATAGCCGGGCGTCAGGGAAACCGAGAAGCCGCCATAGCCGTAGAGCACGGTCGGACGCTGGCCGCCCTGCTCCTTCGGACCGATCTGGTAATAGGGAATGCGCTCGCCGTCCACGGACACCCCCTCGTGCCGGGTCACCTCCAGGTTCGAGGCATCGAAGGCGGGAGGCGATTCCTTCAAAACCTCGATCCGCTTGTCCTCGGTCACGAGGGCGAGCTTCGTGGGCTCGATGAAGCTCGAGACCGAGAGCAGGAACTCGTCCGTCCGTTCGAGCTGGCTCGCGTCGAGCGCCATGGCGTGAACCGCCGCGGTCTCCGGCAGGCCCGCGAGCCGCTCCATCTGCCAGGACGCTCCCGGCGTCGCCAACCAGATCTGGCTCGCCAGATTGTCGAGAACCGTCAGCACGAGGCGGGTCCTGGTCCACCAGAACCCGGACAGGGCACGCCGCGGACCGGGCTCGAACAGGACCTCGAAGCGACGGTCGCCCGCCATGAACCGGGAGAAGCTGATCGCCAGAAGCGCGTCGGCCGGATAGGCGCGGTCCGGCAGGGCCCAGTCGTTTTTCAGCTTCACGAGCAGCCAGTCCTTCTCCACGTCGAACCGGGCGTCCCGCGGGAGATCGATGAGCAGCGGATCGCCCTGCTCCTGCGCCAGGTAGCTGATCCCCTCCTCGAAGGTCATCTGGCGCCGATAGAAGATTCGTTCATAGCCCGGCTCGATGTCGACCGATGCCGAGATGTAGATGTCGTTGAACTCGCCCTGAAACAGCAGCGGAGATTGATGGAAGTCGGTGCCGCGCTGCCACAGCCGCACCGTCCGCGGATAGCCCGAAGCGGTCGCGGCATTGTCGCCGAGCGTCGTGGACACCAGCAACTGGTCCTTGTCGAGCCAGGTCGCCCCGCCCTTGGCCTCGGGAAGCGCGAAGCCGTCGTCCACGAAGCGTTTCTCGACGAGGTCGAATTCGCGCACGACCGCGGCGTCGGCGCCCCCGCGGGAGAGGCTGACCAGGCCGTAGCGCTGCTCTGGCTGGAGCGTCCCGCACCCTTTCCAGACCCAGTCCGCGCCTTCGTCCTTCGCCAGCGCGTCGACGTCGAGCACCGTCTCCCAGGACGGATCCGAGGTCCGATAGCGCTCCATCGACGTGCGCCGCCACAGGCCGCGCACGTGGTTCATGTCCTGCCAGAAATTGTAGAGAAGGCCGCGCCTTCTCGTGATGAAGGGAATATTGTCGGGGCGTGTGGAGATCTCGTAGAGCGCCTGCTTGT
This sequence comes from Microvirga yunnanensis, assembly GCF_025460875.1. Taxonomy (NCBI): domain Bacteria; kingdom Pseudomonadati; phylum Pseudomonadota; class Alphaproteobacteria; order Hyphomicrobiales; family Methylobacteriaceae; genus Microvirga; species Microvirga yunnanensis. The sequence continues at coordinate 40,638 of NZ_JAMXFI010000015.1, read as the reverse complement.
CGGCCTGGAAGCCTGCATCGCACAAGGCGGCCCTCGTGATCTCGTTGTGCGCCCGCACCCAGGAGAGCGCCTCATCGCCCTCCACATCCTCCAGCCAGAGATAGGGATCGGGTCGCTCCTGCGTCCGTTCGGCCATGATCGTGCTTTCCGTTCAGGTTGTTGCGTTTCGGCGGGCGAGAATCGGTTCGATGGATTATTGGGCACCCCGGGTCCCGGGCAACATCTCGCCGAGAACCGAACCCATCACCATCCGTTGACGATGAACGCATCTGAAGGGGCCGACATGGATCCATTCGTCACTGCACTCGAAGAACTCTCCGATGCCCTCCTGGCGGGAGAAGATCCGGAAGAGGTCCTTCCGGAGATCGCCGAGGAGCATGGCGTGCCCCTCCCGGCCCTGCGCAACCGGGCGCTGCGGGCACTGGGCCCGCTCGAGACCTACAGGCAGCGTCAGGCCGAATTGAAGAAGGAGCGGGAGCAGACCGCGAGGCGCCGCGACCCGGTTTTCGCGGGCGCCTCGTTCCTGGCCGCGGTCGCGAGCCTCAACCCCAGGCTCTCCGCGGACGAGAGGCAGGCCGAGATCGCCCGTCTGGCCGCGGAGTACGATGTCGACCCAGCCGCGCACAAGGAGGCCATCGAGCGCCTGCGCAAGCGCTGAGGCTCCGCCGCGCCCGTTCGCTCTAAACCTCCTTCGCCGGCACGCTCTCGGGCACGACCGCCGCCGCGTCCCTGTCCGAACGCTTGCGGTCCCGCGTCACAAGGCGGAAGAACAGCGGTACGAACAGGACGACCAGGAAGGTTGCCGCCAGCATTCCGCCGATGACGCCGGTGCCGACGGAATGACGGCTCGCCGAGCCTGCGCCCGTCGAAATCGCGAGCGGCACCACGCCGAGGATGAAGGCGAGCGACGTCATGACGATGGGACGGAAGCGGAGCCGGGCCGCATCCAGGGCGGCATCGAAGGCCGTTTCCCCGGCCCTGTAGCGCTCGGCCGCGAACTCGACGATCAGGATTGCGTTCTTGGCCGCAAGCCCGATCAGGGTGACGAGCCCGACCTGGAAGTAGATGTCGTTCTCGATCCCGCGCAACCAGATCGCCAGGATGGCGCCGAAGACCGCGAAGGGCACGGCCGTGATGACGGCGAAGGGCAGCGACCACCGCTCGTACTGGGCGGCCAGGATGAGGAAGACCATGACGAGGCCCAGGAGGAACCCCTGGGATCCGGTGCCGGCCGATTGCAGCTCCTGATAGGCCGACCCCGTCCAGCCGATCGAGTAGTCGGACGGCAGGGTCTGGGCGACGACCTGCTCCATGGCCGCGATGGCCTGTCCCGAGGAAAAGCCCGGCGCCGGATTGCCTTGTATCTTCGCGGCCGGAAAGACATTGAACCGGTCGACCACGTCGGGCCCCACGATGCGGACGGTCGTGAGTTGCACGTTGAGGGGAACCATCGTGCCGTTGTCCGACCGGACGAATACGTGCCGCAGGTCGTCGGGCGATTGCCGGAACTCGGCCTCGGACGAGAGGCTGACCCGGTAGGTGCGCCCGAACAGGCTGAAATCGTTGACGTAGAGGCTGCCGAACGTGCTCTGCATCGTGTCGAAGATGGCCGAGATGGGAACGCCGAGCGCCTTCGCCTTGTCGCGATCCACGTCGATCCGGTACTGCGGCACGCCGGTGTTGAAAGTGGTGGAAACGCCCGTCACTTCGGGGCGCTGTCCGGCCGCCTGAACGACGCGCTGCGCGGCCTGCGCGAGGTTGTCCAGGCTCCCGCCGGAGCGGTCCTGAAGATAGAACTCGAAGCCTCCGGTCGTGCTCAGCCCCTGGATCGGCGGCGGGTTGAACCCGATGGCGACGCCGTCCCGGAAATTGGCGTTGAGGGCCGCGAAGGCCGGAGCGAGGTTGCGGGCGTCGAGCCGCGGGTCGGTGCGCTCGGACCAGTCCTTCAGCGACACGAAGGAGACGCCCGCGTTGGTCTTCTGCGCGCCGGACAGGAGATCGAACCCCGCCAGGGTCACCACATCGGCCACGGCCGGGTTCTGCATGACCCCTTCGGTCACCTTGCCCGTCACCGCAAGGGTGCGGTCGAGAGATGCCGCGGGCGGCAGGGACGTCACGACGAAAACCGACCCGAGATCCTCTGCCGGCACGAGGCCGCCCGGCACCCGTTCGAACAGCCACCAGGTCGCACCGAGCATCACGGCGATGACGACGAGGGCGGCCGCGGCGTGGCGAAGAAAGAATGCCGTGCCGGCCGTGAAGGTGCGCGTCACCCGGTCGAAGCCACGATTGAAGATCCGGAAGGGCAGCCAGGGCTCCCGGTGCCCCTCCTTCAGCAGCAGCGCGCACAGGGCCGGCGTGAGCGTCAGGGCGACGATTCCGGAGATCACCACCGACACCGCGATGGTGACGGCGAACTGGCGGTAGAGCTCGCCGGCGAGGCCGCCGAGAAACGACACCGGGATGAAGACCGCGCACAGAACGAGCACCACCGCGATCACCGGGCCGCTCACCTCCTGCATGGCCTGGATCGCGGCGTCGCGGGGAGGCTTGCGCTCCGTCGTCATGATCCGCTCGACGTTCTCCAGCACGATGATCGCATCGTCCACCACGATGCCGATGGCGAGGATCATGCCGAACAGGGTGAGCAGGTTGATCGAGAAACCGAGGAGATACATGCCTCCGAACGTTCCGATGATCGACACCGGAACGGCGAGCAGCGGGATCAGCGTCGCGCGCCAGTTCTGCAGGAAGAGGAAGACCACGAGGACGACCAGCACGATCGCTTCGATGAACGTCCTGACCACCTCCTCGATGGAGACCTCGATGAACCTGGTGGTATTGAACGGCACATCGTAGCGCAGACCTTCGGGGAAGCGCTGCGCCAGCCGGTTCATGGTGGCGGCGACGGCATTGGATACGTCGAGGGCGTTGGCATCCGGCTGAAGGTAGATGCCGATGGGAACGGTCGGGGCTCCGTTCAGCGACGCGACCGTCGAATAGTTCTGCGACCCGAGCTCCACCCTGGCCACATCCCTCAGGCGCAGCGCCCCGCCGTTCTCGTCCGAACGCAGGATGATCTGCTCGAACTCGCGGGGATCGGCCAGGCGCCCCTGGGTCGTGACCGAGTAGGTGAAGGCCTGCTGGCCCGGACTCGGCTCCTCGCCGAATCGCCCCGCGGCAAACTGGGCGTTCTGGTCGCGGATCGCGGCAGCGATGTCGCTCGGCGTCAGGTTGTACTGGGCGACCTTGTCGGGTTTCAGCCAGATGCGCATGGAGTAATCGGAGGCGCCGAACAGGGACGCGTCGCCGACGCCCGGCGTACGCCGCAGCTCGTCGATGATGTTCACCAGCGCATAATTGGAGATGTAGATCGTGTCGTAGCGGCGATCCGGCGACGACAGGGCCACGATCTGGAGGATGGAGGACGACCGCTTGGTCACCGTCACACCCTGGCGGCGCACTTCCTCGGGAAGAACCGCGGTGGCCCGCTGGACCCGGTTGTTGACGTTGATCGTCGCCTGATCGGCATTGGTGCCGGTCCGGAAATACACCGACAGGCTCATGGTCCCCGAGCCCGTGGAGGTGGATTGCAGATAGATCATGTCCTCGACGCCGTTGACCTGCTGCTCGAGCGGAGCCGCGACGGTTTCGGCGATGGTTTGAGCGCTGGCGCCCGGGTAGGTGGCGGAGACCACCACCTGCGGAGGAACGATCTCGGGGTACTGGGCAACCGGCAGCACCCGCATGGCGATCAGACCGACGAGCACGATCACGATCGACAGGACGGAGGCGAAGATTGGCCGATCGATGAAGAATTTCGAGATCATGGCCGCGCTCCAGGCTGCTGGCCGCTGGCCGTCCCGGTCGTCTGCGCGGCCTGCGGGTCGACCGGAACGGGCCGGACGGGCTGGCCGGGGCGCACCCGGATGACGCCGTCGACCACGACCCGCTCGCCTCCCTTCAGGCCGGACTGGATCACCCATCCTTCGGGCACCTCCGGTCCCAGCCGGACCGGCACCGCCTGTGCGACGTCGTTCGCCCCGACCACGTAGATCGCCGGCCCCTGCGGCCCCTGGCTTACGGCCTGACGGGGCACGACGATGGCTCCGGGCAACGTGATGCCGATCAGACGCACCCGCACGAACTGGCCCGGCAGCAAGGCGCCGTCCGGGTTCGGGAAGATCGCCCGTGCCTGGATCGTCCCGGTCTGCGGGTCGACCCGCTGGGCGGCGGTGTCGATCCTGCCGGTTTGCGGGTACTCGGCCCCCTGGCCGAACCGCAGCTCGACCTTCAGGTCCTTCTCGGAAATGGGTTTCTCCCGCCGCTCGTTCAGGGCGCGGAACTCCCGCCCCTCCTCGTCCGTGAAGGAGAAGTTCACATAGGCCGGGTCGAGCTGCGATATGGTTGTCAGAAGCGTCTGCTGGGCCTGGATCAGGGCTCCGACCGGGGGCGATTTCAGCGCCGTGATTCCGGCAGCGGGCGCCGTGACGGTCGTGTAGCCGAGGTTGAGCCTCGCGTTCTGAACCTCGGCTTCGGCAAGCTGGACACCGGCGCGGGCCTGGTCGCGCTGGGAGCGCGCCTCCTCGAGCTGCACGTCCGTCGACACCCCGCGCCGGGCCAGCGGCTCGATGCGGTTGAAATTTTCCTCGGCCTGGCGCAGGGCCGCCTGTGCCTGGAGCAGCTGCGCCTCCGCACGGCTCAGAGCCACCTCGTAGCTCGCCGGATCGATCCGGAAGAGCACCTGATCCTGCTTGACGGGCGCCCCCTCCTCGAACTCACGCTTGAGCAGGAGACCGCCGACGCGCGGGCGCACCTCGACGTCGCGGAAGCCCGCCACGCGACCGGCGAACACGACGGGAAGCGGCACTTCGGCCGGCTGAGCGACGATGATCCCGACCTGCGGCGGAGGCTGCGCCGGGGCCACGGGGGCCTGCGGCCGCGCCGCGGTCTCCGGTGCGCGGCTCATAGAGAGATAGATGCCGCCAGCCAGCGCCAAGCCCAAGACGGCAATGAGAAGGATGCGCCTGATCAATGTGCCCTCCAGACCGCGACACGAACTGCTCCGAACGGACGCACTGACCTTGAGCGATTCATCAAGGGCGAGCGGCAGGCCGCAGATCGCCGACCCTAGAGCATCGGATCGATCCCAAATTTGAACCCACTTTTGGGATCGATCCGATGCTCAACCCCTTAAGCGGCGCATCGTTCGGCGCGGACCCGCCGGGTCCGCACGATGCGCTAGGCATGAACATCCGGGCCATGCCTCGGTTCCGAGACGGCCCGGCCGGCTGCCGGAACCCGGCCCGGGAATGCCTGCGGCACTTTAACCTGTGTTAACAAATTCTTTCCTTGTGTCGGGTTTCTGACAGACGAACAGCGATGCTTCGGTATCATCCTCAGCAACCACGACAATGAACGATTCACCGGGGGCACAATCATGGCCATCCGTACGCCGTCCGCTCCTTCATCGAAGGCGATGGGCTGCGCCGGACCATGGAGTGCTTGATGAAGAGCAAGAAACGAAAGCCTATTTCTTCCGAGCTCCGGCGCACGGCCAAGCTCGAGCGTGAGCTCAAGGCCGTGGAGGCGCAGATCGCCCTGCTGGAGAAAGACACCCGTCTCGATCTCGCCACACAGGACCATTTCGTCTTGTGGAGGCGTCCGAACCTTTTTGCTCCCTGGCCATTGGGGCTGCAGCACTAGTCGAAATCTCACACCCGCCATGGTGCAGCCTGCGCCGAGCGCAGGATCATGTCTCATCGGAACCTGGAGGTCGAATCATGACCACACGAAAAATCACCCAAGCCCCGCCCGACCGGGCGCGGGATCTCTTCGAAAAGCTTCTGGCCACGTCGGACAACGCGGTCAAAACCCGTGAGCGTCTGTTCGCGGAGCTGCAGGAGGAGCTGACCCTTCTGGCGGCCCTCCAGGAGCAGCATCTGCTGCCGGTTCTGCGCCGGCACGGAATGGACGACCTCCTGCGCCAGGCTCTCGGCGATCATGAGGAAACCACCGCACTTCTGGCCGACATCGAGCGCATGCCGAAGAACAACGGCGAGTTCCTCGCCAAGGTGGCAGAGCTGAGACGGGTGTTCCAGCAGCATATCCGGGACGACAGAAAGGAGCTTCTGCCGGCCGTGCTCAAGGTTCTGAGCGACGACGAGGCCGAGGCGGTCGCAGAGAAGGTGGAGGACGACATGGTGGCATTCGACGAGGGCAAGCGCTCCGAGGCGCGCCGGCTCCGCGAACCGGTCGAGGCGGTTCAACGCGTCACCGAGGATCTCGCCGAGACGGTGCGAGCCGGGACTGAAGGGGCTCAGACCATCGCCAAGTCGATGCAGCAGGTCGTCGAGAACAGTTTTGGGCTGTTTTCCGAACTCGCCCGCCGCTCGACGGGCCAAGCCATGCAGATGTTCGCTCGCAACGACGGAGAGGCCCGCGGCCTCGCGGCGCAGGATTCCGGCACCGCCCCGGGCGCGGCCCGATCGAACGCGGTCTTCGTGCGTGGCTTCCAGGACGTGTCGCGGGAATGGTTTGAACTGAGCCAGAAGCGACTGCAGACGAATCTCGACGGCCTGAATGCCCTCGCCCGCTGCCGCTCCATGAACGACTTCGTGACGGTTCAAAGTTCCCTCATCCGGGACAATCTGGAGCAGACCGTCGACAACAGCCGCCGCATGGCGGAACTCACGATGCAGCTGGCCGACGAGGCCGCCCGCAACGCGACAGTCGAAGTGAAGCAGCTCGCGGAACGGGTCGGCCGGGCAGCTTGACCGTCCGGTGCAATCGCGCTCCCGGCCACGAGCCGGGGGCGTCCCTCGGGTCCGCGCGACGCGGGTCAGAGCGGCTTGTCGGACCGGTCGAGGGCCGCCGTCCAGCGATGCGGCCAAAAGGCCAGGACGGCAACCACGAAGGTCAGCAGGAGGAGCGCTACCATCATCTGGGCCACTCCGAAGATCGGGGCGTCCTTGGCGACGAACCAGCTCGTGACGACTCCGGCGGCAACCATCAATATCCGAACGATCCAGCTGATCATGTGTGCCTCCACGGCCCGCCCGAACGACGACAGGACTGCAGACTAAACGTCAAACCGATTGCCATTATGGCAGGGCTCCCGTCGCCGCGTCCGACCGCCGCGAGGCCGATCCGGCAAGGCGCGCGAGCCTTAAGGGAAACACGGGACGGCAAATTTGCAGCGCCAAGCTGCCCCATCCTGACCAAAGTCGAGGCGCTAACCTAGATTAATCCCTCGAAGGAAATGCTGACTTCAAGAACACGTCGGAGGAAGGCATGACCAGTGCTGTCGAACGTGTCCGTTCCGCGAGTGTGTCACACGGGGCCGGGTGCTACGCGCCCGATCTCCTGCCCCGGTTGCAGGCCGTTCTCGCGGACCTCGCCGATCTCGACTTCGCCCATGAGAAAAGCCTCGACGCGGTCAGGCAGAGCGCCGACGACGAGGCGCGCAAGAGCGCGACGATCGCGAGCCTCCGGCACGAGCACCGGGAGCGGCGAGCCCCTTACATCCGGGAACTCATGGCGATCGAGGAGCAGATGGAGGCAACCTTCGCCTGACGGGACCACGTCCCCGGTCTCAGGGTTTTCGTCTAACGGGCCAGCACCTGCGCGGCCTTCTTCGTCGTGTCGACCGCGTCCGACACCCGTCCGACCGCCGCCGAGATGGCCCCGATGCTGCCGGCGATGCGCGTCACCGCATGGGACGCATCCTGCATGTTGGACGACATCTCCTGCGTGACGGCGCTCTGTTCCTCGACAGCGGTGGCCGCTCCGACCACGTGCGCCCGCATGGTCTCGATGGATCCGCGAATCTTCGCGAGCGCCTCGACCACCCCGCTCGACACGGTCCGGACCCCGTCGATTTCGGTGGAGATCTGCTCGGTGGCCCTGGCCGCCTGCGAGGCCAGATTTTTCACCTCGCTGGCAACCACGGCAAAGCCGCGACCAGCCTCGCCGGCCCGGGCGGACTCGATCGTCGCATTCAGGGCCAGCAGGTTGATCTGACCGGCGATGCTCTGAATGAGGCCGATGATGCCCCCCATCGCCTCCGCGGCCGCGGAGAGCTTGTTCGTGTATTCGTTCGCGCTTTCCGCCTCGGCAAAGGCGGTGTCGGTCGCGGCCCGCGATGTCGCCATGCTCTGGGCGATTTCACGGACCGAGGCGGCCAGTTCCTCCGAGGCGGACGCCATCATCTGCACATTGCTGGAGGTCGCGGTCGCGGCTTGCCCGGCGGAGGTCGCCTCCCGAGAGGATTGGCCGACGGCCGCATCGATCTCGCCGAAGTTGGTCTCGATCATGCCCCTGAGACTGATCAGAAGTCCGACCTGCTGGGTCACGTCGGTCGCATATTTCACGACCTTGTACGGGCGTCCGCAGGCGTCCAGGATCGGGTTGTAGCTCGCCTCGATCCAGATCTCCCGCCCGCCCTTTCCGATCCGCTTGTATTGTGCCGCCTGGAACTCGCCGTTCTTGAGCCGGCGCCAGAACTCCAGGTATTCCGGGCTGGCCCTCTGTCCCGGCTCGACGAACATGCTGTGGTGCCGTCCCTGGATCTCCGGAAGAGTGTACCCGACGGCCGCGAGGAAATTGTCATTCGCGTCGAGGATGTGTCCATCGAGATCGAACGAGATCACTGCCTGAGACTTCCCGATCGCCTCGACCTGCCCCTTCAGATCGGCCTGGTCGTTCATCTGCCGGGTGATGTCGGTCGCGAACTTGACGACCTTGAAGGGCCTTCCATCGCGCCCGATCAGGGGATTGTAGCTCGCCTCGATCCAGACCTCCCGACCGCCCTTGCCGAGGCGCCTGTAACGCGCCGCTTGATATTCACCGGCTCTCAGCCTGCGCCAGAATTCGTCATAGGCCGGCGTCTCCCGGTCGGCGGGCTCGACGAACATGCTGTGATGCCTCCCCTGGATCTCCTGAAGGGAGTAGCCGACCGTGCGAAGGAAATTCTCGTTGGCCGTGACGATGGTGCCGTCAAGATTAAATTCAATGATCGCCTGCGCTCTGTCGAGCGCTGCAAGTTTCGCGTCCATTTCGGATCGGGCTTGAGACAAGATGCTCAACATAGATTGGCTCCGACACTCAAAAAAATGACAGGACTCGCCACGAAACTGTGACTGTTGCTGTTATTGAGAGTGAGGAGAAAAGGATAACGACTGGTAAGTGCGGAACTACGTAATTCCACCTAGAGCATCGGACGGACCCAGAGGGCCCCGTCAGCGACCCGAAGGGCCACGCCAGTGAAAAGTGGATCCGGTATTCGCTGGCGCGGCCCTTTCGGTCCGCCTCATCCGATGCGCCGGTCAAGAGAGGGAGCCTCGGATGAATCCCAAAAGCGGGTCCACTTGTGGGTCCGATGCTCTAGAATGACGCCATCCTCCCGGTCATCGGCAGAGACGTCATCCCGATCCCATCCCGTCATCCCCCGGGTCGTGCGAGGGACGGGACGAGGCCGATCCGCTGGACGCACCACCATCATGTGGACGAAATTCGCAGGAATCCTTCGATGTCATCCAGTGCGCGTAGGCCGCCGCCCGGGAGATGGACATGCCGGCTCCTACATCCTCCACGCCCATGGGGAGCCGGAAGCTGCCCCCGCAAGCCGCCCTGCTGCCGATGTCGCCGGCTGCGGCCGACCCCTCGATGACCGGACCGCCCTCCGACGCGGGCTCATGGGACGATGCGGAGCTCCACCGGCTCAGGGACGCGCTCGACCACGTCGCCCATGCGGGTCTCGCCCGCCTGACCGGCGGGCTCTCACCCGCGGCCATTGTCGACGCCTATATGGATTGGGCCGCGCATCTTGCCATTTCACCGGGCAAACAGGTCGAACTCGCCACGAAGGGCGTGCGCAAATGGGCGCGGCTGGCGGAGTTCGCATCCCATTGTGCGGTCGATGGCGGCAGGTGCGAGCCGTGCATCGAGCCGCTGCCCCAGGACCGACGCTTCGCCGAGACCGAATGGTGGCGCTGGCCGTTCAATGTCGTTCAGCAGAGTTTCCTGTTGCAGCAGCAATGGTGGGACAATGCAACCACCGATGTGGACGGGGTCACCAGGCAGCATCAGGCGGTCGTCGAGTTCGTCACGCGACAGGTCCTCGACATGGCCTCGCCGTCGAACTTTATTGCAACCAACCCGGTGGTTCAGCGCCGCATTCTTGAAACGGGCGGGCAGAATCTCGTGCAGGGATTCCGCCACTTCCTCGACGACTGGGAGCGCATCGTCCGCTCCAGGCCACCCGCCGGCACGGAAGCGTTCCGTCCGGGCCGGAATGTCGCCGTGACGCCCGGACAGGTGATCTACCGCAACGGTCTCATCGAGTTGATCCAGTATGCTCCGACGACCGGGAAGGTGCGGCCGCAGCCGATCCTGATCGTGCCGGCCTGGATCATGAAGTACTACATCCTGGATCTTTCGCCCGAAAATTCCCTTGTCCGCTATCTCACCGAACAGGGTTTTACGGTATTCATCATTTCCTGGAAGAACCCGACCGTCGGCGATCGGGATCTCGGTCTCGACGACTACCGAAGGCTCGGCATCATGGCGGCCCTCGATGCCGTGAATGCCGTCGTGCCCGACCAGAACGTCCATGCGGTCGGCTACTGCCTCGGCGGCACGCTCCTGTCGATCGCCGCCGCCGCGATGGCGCGAGATGGCGACAACCGTCTCGCATCCCTGTCGCTCCTGGCCGCCCAGGCGGATTTCCGCGAGGCCGGGGAACTCACGCTCTTCATCAACGAAAGCCAGCTTCACTTCCTTGAGGATCTGATGCGAAGCCAGGGCTTTCTCGATACCCGGCAGATGGCCGGCGCCTTCCAGCTCCTGCGCTCGAACGACCTGATCTGGTCCCGCCTCGTCCGGCATTACCTGATGGGCGAGCGCACGCCCTTGAACGACATCATGGCCTGGAATGCCGATGCGACCCGGATGCCCTATCGCATGCATGCGGAATACCTGCGCCAGCTCTTCCTCAACAACGATCTCGCCGAAGGGCGCTTCGACGTCGACGGCCGCCCGATCGCCATCAGCGACATCCGCGCGCCGATCTTCGCCGTCGGCACCGAGCGCGACCACGTGGCCCCATGGCGATCGGCGTTCAAGATCCATCTGCTTGCCGACACCGACGTGACGTTCCTCCTCGCGACGGGCGGTCACAACGCCGGCATCGTGGCGGGTCGAAACCGGACCGGAGGGAGCTTTCAGGTTCTCACGCGATCCTCGGTCGGCCACTATCTCGATCCGGACACCTGGACCAAGATCGCGCCTCGGTTCGAGGGTTCGTGGTGGCCGGAATGGAGTGAGTGGCTGAGGCTGCATTCCGGCGAACTCGTCGCGCCCCCGGAAATGGGAGCCCCGGAGCGAGGCTATCCCGTCCTCTGCGACGCCCCTGGCACCTACGTGCTGCAGACCTGACACTCGGGGACGAGGACGTGCTCCTCGAGACCATCGGCGGGGCACCGTTCCACATGAGCCCGTCGCAATACGGACATCGGAAGGACACCCGGCTGATCATCGACCTGGTCCCGGGCGAAGGCGGCATGTTCTCCCTGGAGAACGGCTGCGGCATCCGGTTCCTGACCCGGTCGCGCCTGTTCCCCGACGAGAGGGCGGCAGAGCCCTCAACCTGACCGGACGGCAACGGCGTCTCCCGCCTCTTACCGCCCCTGCGGCTGCGTACGCAGCCTGCACTGGTACCCGACGAAGCACTGCGGGTTGTCGGCGGTCGGCACCCAGGCGGGCTCGATCGTCTCTCCCAGCGCGCAGCGGTTGGTGCCGCTCACATACCGGTCATAGGTGTAGGGGCCGGTGCCCAGCACGACGGCGCCCTGGGCCGCGACGAGACCGGCGGCGCGGGAGCAGCTCATCGCGGTGCTGACAGGCCTGGTTTGCGACCACGCTTCGGTCGCGATGAGCAGCATGGGAAGGATCACGGCGAGCTTGAGCATCGTACCCATCCTTGGTGTCGGGAAACTGGAAGCTTGGGCTTGCGCGCCCGCGGTCAAGGAACCCTCCCTTCACAGCTTCGTCAGATCGGCCTGCCTGCGGCCCGTGACCGAGGACGATCTCGCGGGAGCCTTGAAACCGGGCAACCGCAGACCAGTTGATGTCGGGCCCGCCGCCCGGCCCGCGGCCCTACCGTCCTGTCAGACCTGGAGATCGTCCTATGCAGCAGCGTCAGCTTGGTCAGTTGCCGGTATCCGCCCTCGGTCTCGGCTGCATGGGCATGTCCGAGTTCTACGGCAGCGGCGACGAGGCCGAGTCCATCGCCACGATCCATCGCGCCATCGAGCTTGGCGTGACCTTCCTCGACACCGCGGACATGTACGGCGTCGGCCGCAATGAGGAACTCGTCGGCCGCGCCATCGCGGACCGGCGCGACAAGGTGGTGCTCGCCACCAAGTTCGGCAACGTGCGGGGCCCGAATGGGGAGCGCCTCGGCATCAGCGGCAAGCCCGATTATGTGCGCCAGGCCTGCGAGGCGAGCCTGAAGCGTCTGAAAGTCGACGTGATCGATCTCTACTACCAGCACCGGGTCGATCCCGCCACGCCCATCGAGGATACAGTCGGGGCCATGGCCGACCTCGTGCGTGAGGGCAAGGTCCGCTATCTCGGCCTGTCCGAAGCCGGCCCGCAGACCATCCGGCGCGCCCATGCGGTTCATCCCATCACGGCGCTGCAGACCGAATACTCGCTCTGGAGCCGGGACCCGGAGGACGAGATCCTGCCGACCGTGCGCGAGCTCGGCATCGGCTTCGTGCCCTATTCGCCGCTGGGCCGCGGTTTCCTGACCGGGCAGATCAAGAGCGTGGACGATCTCGCAGCCGACGATTTCCGCCGGAACTCGCCGCGCTTCCAGGGCGAGAACTTCCAGAAGAACCTCGACCTCGTGCGCGAGATCGAGGCCATGGCCCGGGAGAAGGGCTGCGCTCCCTCGCAGCTCGCGCTCGCCTGGGTGCTGGCACAGGGCGAGGACATCGTGCCGATCCCCGGCACGAAGCGCCGACGCTATCTGGAGGAGAATGTCGGGGCTCTCACCGTCAGCCTCACCGAGGACGATCTGGCGCGCATCGACCGCATCATCCCGCCGGGAGCAGCCGCCGGCACCCGCTACCCGGAGCCGGGCATGAAGATGGTCGGGCTCTGAGGCGAGCCGCCCGAGGCAGGAGGCGCTCCGCGGGAGCGAGTTGGATCATGCCCGCCACCATGGCGCCGGCGAACACGACGACCTGCCAGGGGCCGAAGGCGATCACGGTCAGGGCCGGGCCGGGACACAGTCCGACATCGATCCTTCCGGATCGTCGCAATCGTCATGTCGCCCGGATGATCGAGAATGGACAGAATCCCGTCGCGAAGCCTTGCATTCATGGCCACGTCCTCATCCTGGACGGGTCTTGGCACCCCATGATGGCATCGGTCTCACTGTGCCGCCTCGATCTGGTTCGATGCCGAAGCGGGAGACACGGCAGACCATTCAGACTGCCGGGTCGGATCCCTTCTTCAAGGCGTCCCTGATGCGCCGGATCACGACGCCTTTAGCCTTCCGATCGGCGGCGGCCTCGACGGCGTCGCCGATCTCCAGAAGCAGTTGCGCATAGTCGTTGTGCCAGTCGCGGTGCCCGGCGCTCGCAGGCGGCAGGCGCTCCTCATGCCGCTCGATCCGGACCGCACGGTCGCCCGCCAGGTCATAGACGTCGTCGATGTCCGGAATGATTGCCCCGGGCACGCGGTCGAGACTGCCGAGAGACGCTTGCAACGCCTTGAGGGGCGCATCCTCGCCATGCACGAGGAAGAGCCCGCGCCGGACCGGAAGGCGCTCGGAAAGCCACGCCTTCAGCTCCGGCCCGTCCGCGTGACCCGAGTAGAGGTCGAGCGTCCGCAGGCGGGCGCGGACCCTCACCTCCTCGCCCTGGATCCGGACCTTCGAGGCGCCATCCTGCAAGATGCGCCCCAGCGTGCCCTGCGCCTGGAAACCTACGAAGAGAACGGTGGCCTCGTCCCGCCAGAGCCAAGCCTTCAGATGGTGCCGGATTCGCCCCGCCTCGCACATGCCGCTGGCCGCGATGATGATGTGGAAACTGTGGATGCGGTCGATGGCCTTGCTCTGTTCCACGCTCTCGGTGAAGCGAACCCAGCGGGATTCCAGCGCCTGCACGAGGTCGGCGCCGTTCCTGAGCTCCCCGGCGTGCTGCCTGAAGATGGCGCTGGCCTTCGAGGCCAGCGGCGAGTCGATGAAGATCGGAATGTCGGGCAACTCGCCCGCCTCCATCAGTTCCATGAGGTCGACAAGGAGTTCCTGTGTCCTCTCGACCGCGAACGATGGGATCAGCAGTGCGCCGCTCGGATGCATCGCTGCGAGGACCTCGTCCCGGAGCATCCGCCGGCGGCGCTCGATGGTGGTGCCAGCCCGATCCGTGTCACCATAGGTGGATTCAAGCAGGATGTAATCGAGGTCGCGCGGTCCATCCGGATCGGGCTGAAGCAGCTTGTGATCGGGGCCGACATCGCCGGAGAACAGCAGCCGGGTTGGTGTCTCCTCGCCTCCGTGCGCCACCTCCATCTCGATGGAGGCCGAGCCCAGGAGGTGACCGGCGTTCCAGAAGCGGGCCCGGAATCCGGGAGCGACCTCCTGCCATTGGCCGTAGGCCACTGGCCGGAACTGCCTGAGGCACGCGACGGCATCTTCCTCCGTATAGATCGGCGACACGGTCTCCCGGCCCCGGCGGCGGTTGCGGCGGTTGAGCTGGTCGACCTCCATCTCCTGGATGTAGCCGGAGTCCGGGAGCATGATGCTCGCCAGGTCGGCCGTTCCGGCGGTTGCATAGACCGGCCCGTCGAACCCGGCCTTCGCCAGCTTCGGCACGAGGCCGCTGTGGTCGATATGCGCATGGGTGAGGCAGAGCGCATCGATTCCCGCGGCGCGGAACGGGAAATGCTCGTAGTTGAGCTCCCTCTCCTCCTTCGACCCTTGGAACATGCCGCAATCGACCAGGACGCGGGCCGCCTCCGTCTCGAGCAGGAAGCAGGAGCCGGTTACGGTTCGGGCGGCACCGTGGAAATGAAGACGAAGCGACAAGGAACCCTCCTGGGCACGAGGAAGCGCGCGATGGTACAAATCGCACCTTGGTACACCTGCGTCGAGCCGTTAGGTTTGATCCACGCCAATATCGCGGAACGGCGAACATGACCTCCCACGCAGCGTCTTCCAACGGCACCTGCCCCATCACAGGCAAAACCTACCCCCTGAGAGACCTCATCCTCATCGATCAATTGCGACCTGCCCTCGCAGAGCGGATCCGGCAGGATCACCCGGAGCTGGACGATCATGGCCGCATCAGCCGGGCTGCGGTCGACCGGTACCGTCTGCTCTATGTCGAGGAACTGCTGCGCCAGGAACGCGGCGAACTGACAAAACTCGACAGGGAGGTGGCCCGCAGTCTCGCCGAGGGCAGCATGGTGTCGGCCAATGTCGAGGAAAGTTACGATGAGAAGCGTACCCTGGGGGAGCGACTGTCGGACGGACTCGCAACCTTCGGCGGGAGCTGGCCGTTCCTGATCGCCTTCGGGTTTCTGCTGGGAGCCTGGATTCTCATCAATGCCCTGCGCGGGACGGAAGCGTTCGACCCCTATCCCTACATCCTGCTCAACCTGCTGCTGTCCTGCCTCGCGGCCGTTCAGGCTCCGATCATCATGATGAGCCAAAGGCGGCAGGAGGCGAAGGATCGGTTGCGCTCCCTCAACGACTACCAGGTCAACCTGAAGGCGGAACTCGAGATCCGGCATCTCCATGAGAAGCTGGACCATCTGATCACGCGCCAGTGGGAGCGATTGGCCGAGATCCAGGAAATGCAGATCGAGCTGCTCCAGGAGCGCCGATAGGCACGATCCCGGTTGGATCCTCTCGAGGACGGAGCGATCATCCTCCCGCGCCCCTTTCGACCGAGACTTCATGCAGAGCCCGTCCGGTCGCCTCGAATGCGGTTATGTTCGCCAGGGTCGCCTCGGCGATGTTGGTCAGCGCTTCCCTGGTGAAAAACGCTTGATGCCCGGTCATGAGCACATTCGGGAAGGTCAGCAGTCTCGCAAAGACGTCATCGCTGATGAAGCGGTTCGAAAGATCCTCGAAGAACAGGTCGGTCTCCTCCTCGTAGACGTCGAGCCCGAGGCTTCCGATGGTGCCATCCTTGAGGCCCTTGATGACGGCGCGGGTATCGACCACGCCACCCCGGCTCGTGTTGACGAGCATCACACCAGGCTTCATGCGCCTCACCGCCTCGGCGTTGATCAGGTGGTGGGTTGCCGGCGTCAGCGGACAGTGGAGGGTGATGAGATCGCAGGAAGGGAAGAGCTCCTCCATGGGCACGTACCGCACGCCCATCGCCTCGCAGGCCGGGTTCGGGCGGACGTCGTGTGCCAGGACCGTGCACCCGAAGCCCGTCAGGATCTTCGCCACGATTTCGCCGATCTTCCCGGTCCCGACCACACCGGCCGTCTTGCCGTTGAGGTCGAATCCGAGCAGTCCCTCCAGGGCGAAGTTGCCCTCGCGCACCCGGTTGTAGGCCCGATGGGTCTTCCGGTTCAGGGTCAGGATGAGCGCCATCGTGTGCTCGGCGACCGCGTACGGGGAATAGGCCGGCACCCGCGCAACCGCGATCCCCTCACGCTCGGCTGCCTCCAGATCGACGTTGTTAACCCCGGCCGAGCGCAGGGCCACAAGTCTGACCCCCCTGGATGCGAGATCGGCGAGTACGTCCCGATCCACCTCGTCGTTCACGAAGGCGCACACGGCTCCTGCGCCCGTGGCGAGCTGACTTGTTTCGGCCGAGAGACGGGCGTCGAAGAAGGACAGTTTGTGGCCATATGCGGCATTCGCGGCGCCCAGGAAGCGACGGTCATATGATTTGGTGCTGAAGACTGCGACGTGCATCGGGCGACCTCATCGTTACAAGAGGGCTTCGTATGGAACCGGACCATCGGTGGGAGGACAAGGCCCTCCCTACGCGCGAAGGCCCTTTCGACGCAGGCGCCTGCCCGCGGATGACGGAAATGCCCGCCGCGGGAAGCGGTGTACCCTGGATGTCGGCGATGCGCGTCATGCCGGTCTCCGCTGTTCGTCGCGGGGCAACGACACCGTCCGAAGTCGCCGAGCCAATCCGAACCAGCCGCCGGCCAGGACTGCGATCGTCAAGGCCGTCGCCAGATTCAGCGGGCTCGGCGGCGACAGGCGTAGAATGGCAGCAAGAGGTGGGATGTAAAGCGCCGCCGCGACGATGGCGGCAGCCGAGACCCCGATCACCCAGAAGGCGATCCTGCTCCGGTCGAAGAACGAGGTGCCCGGCTCCGCCGCATCGGCGAAGGCCAGCACCAGGTTTGCGACCACCAGGGCGGCGAACGCCGACGCCCGCGCCTGCGTGTCGGGAATACCTGAGTTCAGTGCCCAGACATAACAACCGAAGACGGCCCCGAGTACGACGACACCCTGAACGAACCCGAGCACGATCTGTGACGTGCCGAAGAGCGGCTCGGTCGCGGGTCGCGGCGGCTTCTCCATCGCGTGCCGCTCGCTGGGCTCCCCCTCGAAGGCGAGCGAGCAGACCGGGTCGATCACGAGTTCCAGCATGATCACGTGCATCGGATAAAGGATCGGCGGCAGTCCCATGATGAGGGGCAGCAGGGCCAGCCCGGCGATGGGCACGTGGACCGCCGTCACGTAGGTCAGCGCCTTGCGCAGATTCGCGAAGATGCGCCGCCCGAGGCGCACGCCGCCGATGATCGACACGAATCGGTCGTCGAGAAGCACAAGGTCCGCCGCCTCCCGCGCGACGTCCGTTCCGCGTTGGCCCATGGCGATGCCGATATGGGCGGCCTCGAGCGCCGGCGCGTCGTTGACGCCGTCGCCGGTCATGGCAACGATCTCGCCATTGGCCTTGAGAGCCTCGACAAGCGCGAGCTTCTGCTCCGGCATGATGCGCGCGAAGACCCGGATGCGTCGGACCCGCTCCCTCAGGCCTCTTGGATCGAGTTCGGCCACCTCCCGGCCGGTGAGCACGCCCGGGCTCGTGTCGATCCCGGCCCGGCGAGCGATCGTCAGGGCGGTGGCTGGGTAGTCGCCGGTGATCATCGCAACGGTAATCCCCGCCCGCGTGGCCTCTGCGACGGCCTGTGGAACATCGGCTCGGACGGGATCCGCAAAGCCGACCAGGCCCTCGATCCGGAACGCCATATCTTCGGGAGACGAGGGGCTGTCCCTGTCATCCCGGGCGGACGCCACCCCGAGCACTCGCAGGCCGCGGCCTGCCAATCCCGCCACCACGGCATCCATCAGCGCTCGCTCGTCACCGTTCATGCGGCAAAGACGGACAATCGCCTCCGGGGCGCCTTTTGCCGCGTACAGGACGCCGCCCCCGGGCTCCGGCCACACCTGGGTGAAGGCCAACAGTTCGGGGCGGAGCGGATAGGTGCGCAGCGGGGTCCCGCTCCCATTCCCCTCAGGGAGAGCCCGCATCGCCGCGATGCGGACCGCCCGGTCCATGGGGTCTACCGGGCGGTCCGCGGATGCGAGCAGCGCCGTCCTCAGCGGCTCGACAAAAGCGTCGGAAATCCTGCCGTCGGGCCGCAGATCATGGGCGTTGCCGTCCCGCCAGACGGTGGTGAGCACCATCCGGTTCTCGGTCAGCGTGCCGGTCTTGTCGACGCAAAGGAAGGTGGCGGCCCCGAGTGTCTCGATCACCGCGGCGCGGCGTACCAGCACCTTGTGCCGGGCGAGGCGGAAGGCCCCGAGCGCCATGAAGATCGCCAGCACCATCGGGAACTCCTCGGGCAGGAGCGCGATGGCCAGCGTGATGCCGGACAGCGCGCCGCCGATCCAATCGTCCTGCAGCACGCCGTAAGCCACGGCAACGATGGCGCAGAACCCGAGCGCGAGAACTCCGAGCCTGGCGACGAGCGCGCCCGTCGTCTTCTGGAGCAGCGTCGACTCGTCCGCGATGGCGGCGAGCGAGGAGCCGATGCGCCCGAGCCGCGTCGAGGCGCCGGTGCGCACCACACGCGCCATGCCCTGCCCGCGGACGTTCAGGGTGCCGGCAAACAGGTACGGGGTGTCGTCGCCCGGCTCCGGATCGCCGTCCTGGATTGCATCGGCCGCCGCCGGACGCTTGGATACCGGGACCGACTCGCCGGTGAGGGCCGACTCGTCGACCGTCAGCGCATCGCCCGCGATCAAGATCCCGTCAGCCGGCAGCCGCTCCCCCTCGCCCATGAGGAAGAGATCGCCCGGGACGATCTCGCGCGCCGGAACGCGCCGCTCGGTCCCGGCGCGGATCACCCGCGCGGAGGGCTCGGCCAGTTCGCGCAGGGCGGCCAGGGCCCGCTCGCTCCTGGCTTCTTGCAGCACCACCAGGCCGATCGTCACGGCGGCACCGACCGCCATGAACAGGCCTTCCCCCATGTCGCCGAGCACCAGGTAAAGCCCGGCCGCAGCGAGCAGCAGCAGGAACATCGGTTCCCGCAGGATGTCGCGGACGATGCCGATCAGGCCTCGGGAGCGCTTGCCCGCGAACGCATTGGGCCCATGCCGCGAGAGACGGCGCCGTGCCTCGGCCTCGTCGAGGCCCGTCAAGCCCGCAGGGACGGCCTCCATGGTTCCTGCCCCATGGCCGTCCGGTGCGGTTTGCGCGTGCACGGCCATGTGCGCCTCCGGTTGGGATGGTCCACCTTCACTGGGCCACCAGGATCGGGGTTTCCGCAGCGGTGAGCATGTCCCGCGTCGCGCCACCGAACACCTGCTCCCTCAGGCGGGTGTGGCCGTAGGCCCCCATGACGACCAGATCCGCCGAAACGCGGCGCGCCTCTTCAAGGATGACCTCGGCGACATCGCGGCCTTGGCTGTCGGCGGTGACGACCTCCGCGACGACGTTATGATGGGCGAGATGGGCCTTCAGCTCCGCCGCAGGCTCGACATCCGCCGGGGGATCCACGATCAGGACGACGGTGCGCGCCGCCTGTTCGATGAAGGCCATCCCCTCGCGCAGGGCGCGGGCCGCCTCGCGGCTGCCATTCCAGGCGACCAGAACGGTCTCGAACGGTCCCTTTCGGTGGCGGCCGGGCGGCACGAGCAGCAAGGCGCGCCCGCTGCCGAACAGTACCGCCTCCACGAGGTCGGGCCAGAGCGCTGATTGGGCCTCACCGTAGCACCGCGTGGCGATGAAGAGATCGGCGCATCGGGCCTGCTCCGCCACCCTGCCGGTCAATGCCCCGAAGGTCTCGTCGAGGCGGCGCAACTCGCCCGGCACCTGAAGGCTGGCCAGCCGCTCCGTCAGCCGCCGGGCCGTGACATCGCCGTCCTTCAGCGCCTGGTCCTGGAGTTCGGTCAAGACCTGCATCGCGGCCGCGCCGCCATCCATGGGCATGGCGATCGTGAGATCCGGAAGCTGGTTGGCGAAGAGCCCGATCAGGTGGGCCCGATCGGCTGACGCGAGCGCCTGCCCGTGCTCCAGCCGGATCTCGTCCTCGGGACTTCCGTCGAGATGCACCATGATGTCCTTGATCATCGCTCTATCCCTCTGCTTGCCAGGTCACGGCCTCATGCCGGGGCCATGATCATGTGGCCGGAGGCGGGACCGCGCCTTGATCTGGCGCAACCCGCCCGCGTCGATCGGCGTATCCGTTCTCGGCCCGCCCCCGGTGAACCTGTCGGTGAACCTACGGCGTGATCGCGACCTTCAGCACCCCGTCGCGCTGATGGGCGAAAAGATCATACGCCTCCTCGATCCGGTCGAGCGGGAAGCGGTGCGTCACGAGAGGACGCGTGTCGACGCGGCCTGACGCTATGGCAGACATGAGGCGCCGCATGCGTTCCTTGCCGCCCGGGCAGAGCGTCGTCCGAATGGTGTGGTCGCCAAGTCCCGCCAGGAAGCCGTCGAGCGGGAGCCTCAGATCGCCCGCATAGACTCCGAGCGACGACAGGGTTCCGCCGGGGCGGAGCACGCGCAGCGACGCCTCGAAGGTCTCCTGCCGTCCGAGCGCCTCGACGGAGACGTCGACGCCGCGCCCGTCGGTCAGGCGCCGGATCTCCTCGACCGGATCGGTCTTCGTGAAGTCGACCACGTGGTCCGCGCCCATGCGGCGCGCCATCTCCATGCGCGCGGGCACGCTCTCGACCGCGATGATCGTCGTGGCGCCCATCAGGCGTGCCCCGGCCGTGGCGCACAGACCGATCGGCCCCTGGGCGAACACCGCGACCGTGTCGCCGATGCGGATGCCTCCGCTTTCCGCCCCGGAGAAGCCGGTGGACATGATGTCCGGGCACATCAGCACCTGCTCGTCGGTGAGCTCGTCCGGCACCGGGGCGAGATTGGCCATGGCGTCGGGAACGCGCACGTATTCCGCCTGACAGCCGTCGATGGTGTTGCCGAAGCGCCAGCCGCCCATGGCTTTCCATCCATGCTTCGTGCCGGCTCCGTCCTGCGAATGGCAGCCGCACAGGCAGGCCTCGCTGTGCCCGCTTGGCGTAATGGCGCCGGCGATGACGCGCTCGCCCTCGCGGTAGCCCTGCACGGCCGATCCGAGCTTCTCGATGATCCCGACCGGCTCATGGCCGATGGTCAGCCCTCGCGCCACCGGGTACTCACCCTTCAGGATATGGATGTCGGTGCCGCAGATCGTCGTCGTGGTGATGCGCACGAGGGCGTCGAGGGGACCGATGTCCGGGATCGGCTTCTCGTCCAGAACGATGCGGCCGGGTTCCACGAAGACGGCGGCTTTCATCCTGGGCATGGCGATGCTCCCTGGTTGGCCCCTATGGGGCCTCATGGCCCCGAGGGTGCGCGATAGGGATTATGGCGGGGCTCCCGAAGGCCGGCATTGACGCGGATCAACTCGGACGGAGAGCCTCGCCTCCCCGTGGCGCGGGCCGGCCCTTTCGGTGACAGGCAGACACCGACAGAACAGCCGGGCCGGCATCAGCCGGATTTTGTGTCGTCCGAGCGATCCGACCTGTCGACAACCTGCTGGCCAGCTCGATTCGTGCCGCCCTGGCCGGACGCGCCCCGTCCCTGGACCTGGATGCGCCGGGAGCGCTCCGGCCGACCGGTCTTCGGTACGGTCACGGTCAGGACGCCGTTCTCGAAGCTGGCTCGGACCTGCTCGGAGTCGACGGCATAGGGCAGCCGCAGCGAGCGCTGGAAGGTGCCGTAGGAGCGCTCGACGAAGTGGAAGTTCTCCTTGTCGTCCTTGCGCTCGAACTTCTTTTCGCCCCGGATGGTGAGCACATCGTCATCGAGGCTCACGTCGATATCCTGCTCGGTGACACCCGGCAGCTCGGCCGTGATGCGGATCTCCTTGTCCGTCTCGGACACGTTCATGCTGGCATTGACGACGCTGCCGACGTCACCCTGTCCCTGGCTGCCGGCTGCCGCGGGCAGACCAAAGCCGCGGAAGACATCGTCGAAGAGACGGTTCATCTCGCGGTGCAAAGACAGGAAGGGATCGCCTGGAAACATTCCGCCGCTGGGGCGGAAGGGGGTCATGGGATTGCGGGCCATTGTGCGTTCCTCCTCATCAACCGGTGATGCCGGGCGGGTGGTGTCCCGCGCCGGAAGGGCAACACAACTGGGACCGGGCGATTGGAAGCCGCATTTCCGCCATGGGCGGGCCAGGGCAGACGCGCCCGATCCGCAGACCCGATAATAACCCCCCATCCCCCGTCTTGGAATGGGAATCAGGGCGCTCGGTGGGCCGGAACGACGGACCCGCGTGCGGAGGAACGCCGATCTATCACTGTGCTGCGGCAACAGGAATGTCGTGCCGCTTCAGTCCTGCCTGGCGATGATCATCGACAGGATCATCGAGTATGCCGCAAAGAATGGCGACTCCGGTAGGGCTCGAACCTACGACCTGCCGCTTAGAAGGCGGCTGCTCTATCCAGCTGAGCTACGGAGCCATCCGGATGCCGGCCCTGCCCTAGTGGGTCCAGGGACCGACGCGGTTGAACTTGAAGTTGTCGGAGTAGGAGATTGTCCGCCGCTTCACCTCATGCGGCTCCTCGACCCGGTACGCGATGCCCTCGCGCTCCGCATAGGCCATGGCCTCTTCCTTGGTGTCGAACCACAGGCGGAGCTGCTGGCGGGTATCGCCGGAGCTCGTCCAGCCCATGAGGGGCTCGATCTCGCGGGGCTTGTCCTGCTCGAAGACGAGAAGCCATTGCTTCGTCCGGGCCAGACCGGACTGCGTTGCGGACTTGGCGGGCTTGTAGATCCGTGCGGGCATTGGTTTCGGACTCTCTCCAAGGCTCATCCGGTGAAGATGGTCGGGGCGGCAGGATTTGAACCCGCGACCCTCTGCTCCCAAAGCAGATGCGCTACCAGACTGCGCTACACCCCGTTATCCTCAACAGCTTGGTTTCTCTATCGTTCTGGAAACGGAAGCGCAAGGGGCCGGGTTCCAGGAAGGGAACACAGCGGAAAGCTTGAGATCGATCGGCGGGGCGAACGGTGGGCTATGGCCTCAGGCTGCGGTTGCCCGGGCGGCCGGGCAGGATGCCCGGCGATGATCCCGGCAAAGACGATTGCGCAGGGGACCGGAACTGTCGCCATCGCTCAGTTCCAAGTCGCCCGTCCAAGTCGCCCGTCCAAGTCGCCCGTCCAAGCCGCCCGTCCAAGTCGCCCGTCCAAGCCGCCCGTCGAAGCCGCCCGGTTCGTCTGTCGTGCGAACGGCCACGACTGCGATCTCCGGGATCAACCGTTCAGACACCTGTCAGGAACGGCGTGGCACCTTATACTTTGCCGGACAGCGGCTTAGGGCAAATACTGGAGCGTCGGATGCGTCATTTCTGTTTGGTTTTCGTCGTCGCGGCTGCGGGCTGGGCGGCTGCGACGATCGATGCGTCCGCCCAGGCTGGAGGAAGCTTCTATCGGACCTGCACGGACATCCGACAGCGCGGACCGTTCCTCACTGCGCTCTGCCAGGACCGATTCGGTCGGCTCGTCGAGAGCCAGTTGAACTTGCGAGCCTGTCCCGGCGGGAGAGCGGCCAATGCCAACGGGCGGCTGGTTTGCGAGGGTGGAGGGCGTCCCGTCTACCGCGAGCCCCGCCCCCGCTACGGTAGCCCATACGACGACAGGGGCCGGTACTATGAGGAGTATCGCCGTCCCGGGCCTCGTGATTACTATGAGGAATACTGAACGCCAAATCCCGAATAGTCGGACCTCGCCACGGCCCGTTGATCGCCAATCCTCAGGATGACCTCCCCCCGCGAGACAACTTCCGTTTTCCGAGCTCATCGGTGCGCCGATCGGGATCCGGTTGGAGGGCCGGGGTACCGTTGGCGCTTCTCACGAACCGTGGCGCACGCCCTGGCGCATTGTGCGGAAACGTGGATCCGGTTTTCCCATGATGAACGATGCGCCAGCCAGGCGAGGGAGCATCGGATCCGATCCAAAAAATGGGTCCCCTTTTCCACACCCGATGCTCTCGCTTCCGTTTCACTGTTTACCCTTGGGCGGAAAGCGGGATTCGGCGGTCTCCTGAATGCCCAATGCGACACCGACGCTCTGTCTGCAACGATGATGAGGGGCTCGGAGCACCTATCCGGACGGTTCCATCTTCCGAGGTGTTCCATACCTCTCATGACCAGCGGCCGGGTCCTTCCCTCCTTCCGCGGGCGAGCCATAATCCCGACACCGGTCCAGGTTTGCCCCTACGGATCGTACCTCAGCGCCTGCCTTCGGGAGGCGCTTCTTTTTTGATCTCGGCGGTTCCCCCGGGCCCGGAGCCGTGGCGGTCCCCAGAACATGTTCGCGCCAGCTTCGCCGTATAGAAAAGCGTCTTCCTCGCAGACGTCAGGATCGCAAGCATGAGCCATCGGAGACCCGAGCGTCGATCAAGTCAGCGCCGCCTCACCCAGCTGGAAGGACGGATCGCAGGACAGACTGCTCAGGCGCCGATCGCGTGCACGGTATGGGACCTGTCGAATGACGGCGTGCGCCTGGTCGTCGCCCCTCCGGCCGACGTTCCCCTCGAATTCGAACTCCAGATCCCGTCGGAAGGTGCCAGAGCGCGAGTCAGGCTGGTCTGGACCACCGGAATCCATTACGGGGCCCGGTTCACGGACTGAAGCAGGCGGCTGGGCAACGGAGCCGAGAAGAGTTCAACCGGTAGGGCAATCTTCCCAAACGGCAGTGAATCGGGCAAAGGACCCCGCTGGATGACCAGTGATCATGACGTCCGACCCTCGCAATCGGGATGAGCTGCCATGAAAATCTATCGTCTCTTCAACAGGCTGCCACGGCCGCGCAGCTTTGCCGGCCGGGTCCTGTTGATCTGCTTCGTCGGCACCCACATCCCCCTCATCACCTTTGCACTCTGGGCCCTGGTGAAGAATCAGGCTTTTGGTCGGGAGAACTGGGCGGACCTTCTCGTGCTGCTCCTCGCGACCCTGGCGGGCACGGCGATCACCTTCGTTCTCGTCCATGGGATGCTGGCGCCGGTGCGGGTCGTCACTCAGGCTCTTGGCGATTATCGGCAGAACAAGAACCTGCCGGCCCTCCCCCGCAACCTGTCGGACGAGGCCGGCACGATGCTCGGCCAGGTTCAGGAGACCCTCGAAGAGCTGGATCTGACGTTGAGCAACCTGGCGCGAGCCGCCGAGACGGACCCGTTGACGGGGATCGGCAACCGGCGCTGGCTCGCCAGCCGCGCGGAGGAACAGATCGACCGCGCGCAAAGGACCCAGGCACCGCTCTGCGCCATTCTCTTCGACCTGGACCGGTTCAAGGCCATCAACGACCGCTACGGCCACGCCAAAGGCGATGCCGTGCTTGTCGGTGTGTCCCGGTTCGTGAAAGGCGAGTTGCGCTCGTCCCATCTCTTCGCGCGCACGGGCGGCGAGGAATTCTGCATCATTCTGCCCAAGACCTCGCTGGACGACGCCGTGGCCCTTGCGGAGCGGCTCCAGAGAGGACTCTCCGGCCAGTCCGTCGCCCGGCTCGATCCCGGCGTGGTGACGGCGAGCTTCGGCGTCGTCGAGCGCGAAGCCAAGGAGAAGGATCTGTCGAGCCTGCTGCGGCGGGCCGACGACCTGCTCTACCGGGCGAAGAACGACGGCCGCAATCAGGTGGCGACGTCGACGCTCGCATAAGGGTTCAGAAGATGCTGACGGCGCAGGGCTGGTGACCGGACGTCACGTCGTCCGTGATCACCCAGTGGATGATCCTCCCGCTCTCGTCGATCTCCAGGATCATCTCGAGAACGGCCAACTCGGCGTAGACGCCGAAGAACCCGTAGCGGCGCCCGCCCCAGGACGGAATGCTGAACCGGTCGATCTCATGGGTCAAAGCCCGGCATTGGGCCAGGATCTGATGAAGCCTCTCGACCGGATACTTGACCTGGAGCGGCGGGGAAAGGAGTTCGCGGAAGGCTTGAGCATCCTCGGCCCTATAGGCGCGAAGCAACTCCTCCGAGACGTTGAGCAAAGCATGCGGGCCGACCTCGGACAGGGCGGGCACCGGGAGAACGGCCGCTAGCAGCGAAACGGCCGTGGCCCCGAGTCCCTTGATCATTCGGCTCGATCAGCGCTTGAAGAGCGGGTGCTCCACCCGGTCACCGGGCTTGATGCCGAGCTTGGCCGCCGTGCCGGCATTCAGCTCGAGGACCGAGAGAACCGGTTCGCCGGACGAGATGGTCCGGGTCGAGAGCGGCTCGGTGTTGGCCGCGATCCGGGCGATCGTCCCGTCGGCCCGGATGAACAGCATGTCGAGGGGCAGATAGGTGTTCTGCATCCACATGGACACCGGCTCGGTCCGGCCGAAGTCGAACAGCATGCCCTGATCGGCCGGCATGGAGCGGCGGAACATCAGGCCCTGGGCCCGGTCCGCGTCGTTGCGGGCGACTTCGACCCGGAAGCTCTGCCGCTGCCCGCCCTGCGTGGCGATCGACAGGGTCTCCAGCGCCTGCGCGTACACCGCGCCGGCGGTCAGTACGAGAAAAGTCAGGGCCGAAAACGCCGGCCGGATACGCGACAGCACGGGCAGACTCATCAGTGGGAGTGCGGCAGGGCCATGTCGGCGAGGCGGACTTCAGCGGCCATGAGGCCCTTGGAGCCGTCGCCGAAGCGGACGAATACCCGCTCGCCCGGCTTCAGCTCGGCGATGCCGTAGCGGCGAAGGGTTTCCATATGGACGAAGATGTCGGGCTTGCCTTCCCCTTGTGTCAGGAAGCCGAAGCCGCGCAGGCGGTTGAACCACTTCACGACCGCCGGCTCGAGCCCGCTCGTCGGCACCACCTGGACATGCGTCCGGGGCAGCGGCAGCTCGGAGGGATGCAGGGCGGTGGATTCATCCAGCGACAGGATGCGGAAGGCCTGGAGGCCGCGCGGACGCTGAACCGCCTCCACGACGATGCGGGCGCCTTCGTTCGCCGCCTGATAGCCGTCGCGCCGCAGGCAGGTCACATGGAGCAGAACATCGGGCATGCCGTTGTCGGGAACGATGAAGCCGAAGCCCTTGGCGACGTCGAACCACTTGATGCGGCCGCTGACCTGGACGAGCTCAAGAGCGCTCTCCTCCGAGGTCGGCTGAGCGACCTCGCGACGCCCCTGTTCGAATGATGAATTCTCCTCGCGGAGACTGAAAGAATTGGAGCCGTAATCGCCAGTCATGAAATTACCCAAACTCGAATCATGATCCCGATTCTTAATAAGAGGATAACATCGTCCTGAATCAGGGGAAGCCAGAAACGCGCATTCGAGGCCGATGAAATTTTCGGCAACCGGCATGTTCTTGAAGTTACGGCAGAAATACTGAAAAGACGGCGCCGATCTCACCACGGATCACCAGATCGGCCACCCGGTCCAGGGGCGTAGGCTCCCGGTTGACGATCACGAGGCGGGCTCCGTTCTCCTTGGCGAAGGCCGGAAACGCCGCCGCCGGATAGACGACCAGGGACGAACCGGCGACCAGGAAAAGGTCGCACGAGGCGGTCAGTTTCTGGGCCCGGCGCATGGGCTCCTCCGGCATGGTCTGTCCGAACGAGATGGTGGCCGTCTTGAGGATGCCCCCGCAGCTCCGGCAATCGGGTGGATCGCCGTCGGCATCGAAGCAATGCCTCACCCAGTCGAGTTCGTGACGGGTGCCGCAGGCGAGGCACCTGGCATAGGTGCCATTGCCGTGCAGCTCGATGACCTGATCGGGCGCGAGGCCCGATTCCTGATGCAGCCCGTCGATGTTCTGGGTGATGACGGCCGGCATCCGGCCCGTCGTCACAAGGGACGCGAAGCCGCGATGTCCGGCGCTCGGGCGAGCACCCCGATAAAGATCGTCCATGGCGAATTTGCGCCGCCATGCCTCCCGGCGCGCCTCCGGGCTCCGCAGGAACAGGGCGAAGGAAATCGGCTTGTGCCGCATCCACGGGCTGTCCGGCGACCGGAAGTCCGGGATGCCGCTCTCCGTCGAGATGCCGGCTCCCGTGAAGCCCGCAACGACACGAGCGTCTTGAATCATGTCCCGTAATGTGGCGATTGACGCGGAAAGGCTCTCGGTCATCCCACTGACATATGGCAAGCGGACCGGGAGGGAACGCCTTCAAACCGACGAGGCCAGCAGATTTGACCGCCCTCTCCTCGCAAGCCCGAACCGCCGCATCCCAGCGCTGGGACGTGGTCGACATCGCCCGTGGCATCGCGATCGCCGCGATGATCCTCTATCATGTCAGCTGGGACCTGAGCTTCCTGCAACTGATCGGGACGAACATCCTCCACATCCCGGCCTGGCGCTGGTTCGCGCGCGGGATCGCCGGCTCGTTCCTGGTGCTCGCGGGCTTCGGCCTGACGCTCGCCCACGTGCGGGGCTTCCGGGAGCGGCCGTTCCTGAAGCGCCTCGCGAAGGTCGGCGGCGCGGCTCTCGCCGTGACCCTGGTGACCTATGTCGCGTTTCCTGAAAGCTACATCTTCTTCGGCATCCTTCACTGCATCGCGGTCTCCAGCGTGCTGGCCCTGCCCTTCCTGCGGCTGCACCCCGGCCTGACGCTGGCGGGCGCGGCGTTCTGCCTGGTCGCCCCCCGGCTGTTCACGAGCCCTGCCCTCGATGCCCCGTGGCTCGACTGGCTCGGTCTCGGCGCGTCGGATCCCGTCACGAACGATTACGTGCCGATCTTCCCCTGGTTCGGCCTCGTGCTGATCGGCGTGGCGGCCGGCAGGCTGCTTCTGAGCCGGCCGGAGACGCTCGGCCTGGCCGGCTGGCGGGCCGGCAACCCCCTCTTCAGGATTCTGGTCTGGGCCGGGCGCAAGAGCCTGCCGATCTACCTGATCCACCAGATCGTCCTGCTCGGCCTTTTGTCCGGCGTCGCGCAGGTCGCGGGCCCCAGTCCGACGGCGGCCTGCCGCCAGATCTGCCTGATGCAGAACGGCGACCCGGCGCTGTGCCCATCGGTGTGCTCCTGCATTGTGCAGCAGGTGCCGGAGCGGGATCTCTGGCAGAGGCTCATGGCCGGCAAGGCCGCCGCCGAGGACAACACCCGGATCTCGCGCGCAGCCCAGCAATGCATGCGCGAGAGCCCGCCGTCCTAGGACATCGGACGGACCCAGAGGGCCGCCTCATCCGATGCGCCGGTCAAGAGAGGGAGCCTCGGATGAATCCCAAAAGTGGTGTCCACTTTTCGCTGACGCGGCCCTCTGGGTCACGTCTGAGGCTCTAGACAACGTTCAGGCGGCTCTCCTTGGCGGCGCGCTCGGCCCTCGCCTCCGCCAGGAGGCAGAGAAGCTCGAAGGCGATGGAGGCTCCGACCAGAGCGGTGCCGCCGGACTGGTCGAGCGGCGGCGACACCTCGACCATGTCGGCGCCGACGAGGTTCAGGTGCCGAAATCCGCGCACGAGCTGCAACGCCTCGCGGCTCGTGAAGCCGCCGATCTCCGGCGTCCCCGTGCCCGGCGCGAAGGCCGGATCGATGGAATCGATGTCGAAGGTGAAGTAGGTCTGCTCCATGCCGACCACCCGACGGGCTTCGGCGATCGCGAACGGGATGCCCTTCTCCGCCACCTCTTCCATGTCGATGATGCGGATGCCCTGGTCGAGGGCCCATTCCCGCTCGTCCGCCGCGTACATGTGCCCGCGGATGCCGATCTGCACCATGCGCTTCGGGTCGAGCACGCCGTCCTCGATGGCCCGGCGGAACGGGGTGCCGTGCGTGAGCTTCTGCCCCCCGAAAAAGGTGTCGCCGGTGTCGCTGTGCGCATCCACATGGATCATGCCCACGGGCCCGCTCTTCGCCGCGAGCGCCCGCAGGATCGGATAGGACACGATGTGGTCGCCGCCGATGGAAAGAGGCGTGACGCCGCCCTGGTGGAGGTAGGAGATCTCGGCTTCGATCCGGCGGAGCGTGTCCTGCACGTCGATGGGATTGACCGGCACGTCACCCACATCCGCGCAGGCGCACAGATCGTAGGGGGCCACCAGCGTCCCGTAATTGACCATGCGCATGAGCGATGAGGCCTCGCGCACCTGGCGCGGCCCGAGGCGGGTCCCGGGACGGTTCGTGGTCGCCCCGTCGAACGGGATGCCGACAATCGCGATGTCGATCTCGCCCGGCGCCTGGGTCGGCGCGAGGTAAGGCAGGCGCATGAAGGTGGAGATGCCGGCGAAGCGGGGCACCACCATTCCGGACAGGGGCTGATAGGTCTCCAGGCGCTGCTCGCGGGAGGCGGATTCCGACTTCATCGTCAGGTTCTGTGCCATCGATCCTCGTCCCCGTGCGTCAATGAACGGCGCGGGCGAAAACCCGCTCGATCCGCTCCATTCCCCAGTCGATCTCGTCGCGGGTGATGGTGAGCGGCGGCGCGAAGCGCAGCACCGTGCCGTGAGTGTCCTTCGAGAGAACGCCGTTCTCGAGCAGCGCATCGCAGACCGCCCGCGCCGAGACCACGCCGGCGTTCACTTCGACCCCGACCCACAAGCCGCGCCCGCGCACGTCCCTCACGATGTTGCTGCGCATGGCGCGCAGGCGATCCTGGAGATAACCGCCCAATTCCGCGCTGCGCTCGACCAGATGTTCCTCCTCGATCACGGCCAGCGCCTCGAGTCCGATCCTCGCGGCCAGCGCGTTGCCGCCGAAGGTCGAGCCGTGCGAACCGGGATTGAAGACGCTCATGACGTCGCGGGTGCCCACGAAGGCGGAGACCGGATAGACGCCGCCGCCGAGGGCTTTGCCCAGGATCAGGCCGTCGGGCTTGATGCCCTCGTGCTGATGGGCGAACCAGCGGCCCGTGCGGCCGAGGCCCGACTGGACCTCGTCGAGGATCAGCAGGACGTCGTGGCGGTCGCAGAGCGCGCGCAGGTCCTTCAGGTAACCGTCCGGCGGCACGACGATTCCGGCTTCGCCCTGGATCGGCTCGATCAGGATCGCGCAGGTGTTCGCCGTGATGGCTTGTTCGACCGCCCGCGCATCTCCGAACGGCACCGCCTTGAAGCCGCCGGCGAAAGGACCGAACCCCTCCCGGTAGGACTCGTCGGACGAGAACCCCACGATGGTGGTGGTGCGGCCGTGGAAATTGTTGTTCGCCACGATGATCTCGGCCTGATCCTTGGCGATCTTCTTCCTGGCGTAGCCCCAGCGCCGCGCAGCCTTGACGGCGGTCTCGACGGCCTCCGCGCCGGTGTTCATCGGCAGCGCCATGTCGAGGCCGGTGATTTGGACGAGACGCTCGAGGAACGGGCCGAGAAGCTCCGTGTGGTAGGCCCTGCTGGTCACGGCGAGCCTCGACGCCTGCTCCATCATCGCCTTGAGGATGCGCGGGTGGCCATGGCCGAGGCTGACCGCCGAATAGGCGCTCATCATGTCGAGATAGCGCCGGCCTTGCGTGTCTGTCGCCCAGACGCCCTTCGCGTCCCTCAGGACGACAGGCAGCGGATCGTAATTGGCAGCGGTGACCGAGCGTTCGAGAGCGATGAGATCCATGGAATCCTCCATGGACAAGCTTATGGGGGCGCTGCTCCGGTTGAGGCTGAATTCCCGGCCTGCCGCAGCCGATTCTGTCGCCAAGGCCGGCGGGCGGGCTCAGTCCAGGTTGTCCGCCACCGGATAACCCTCGAAACTCTTCAAGGTCTTGAGCACGAAGGTCGTGTGGATGCGGCCGATTCCGAAACCGGGGTCGGCAAGATAGGCCTCGGTGAGCGCCTCGTAGGCGGCAAGGCTCGGAGCCACGATCCGGGCGATGTAGTCGTATTCGCCGTTCACCACCTGCAGCTCGATGACAGCAGGATTGGCTGTCAGGGCGCGCTCCAGGCGCTGACGGGTTCCGGTCGACGGGTCACGCATGCTGATGCCGGCGAGCGCGATGATGTCATGCCCGAGGGCCGCCGGCTCGATCAGGGCCGTATAGCCGCGGATCACGCCCTTCTGCTCGAGGCGCCTGACCCGTTCCAGGCAGGGCCGGGCCGACAGTCCGACCCGCTCCGACAGAGCCTGATAGGTGATGCGTCCGTTGTCGCGCAGAGCGTCGAGGATCAGGAGGTCGATCCGGTCGAGAGAAGGTTTGACGCTGCGGCTCAGCAGCTTCGAAGGCGGCTTCATGGTTCAGCTCGAACGGGCCCCGAAGAAAAGGCGGGTCAATCTCGCGACGGACTGGCAGGTCTCTATCCTACGAGGCCCGAGCCTTGCAATTCCACCTAAGGAATGAGGCCGATCCCCTGCCGGGTCCGCACCTTTCGCTCGTGGGCGACAATATTCCGACAAAATCGGCCTTCGACGACTGTATCCCTCATGACATTCTGTTGCATTTACGCTAGGATCGCGTCGTGTTGCCGTACAGGGTTTCATTTCGTTTCGTCATTGAACCAGTGCCGTCCGTGGATATGACTTTACGTCATCGATAAGGGGGCAGATCAGTGGGCTTTCTGTCAGAGGCGGATGTCGGCGAACGGATCGTCGCCCTGTGTCAGTCGCTCCACGGGCAGGGCGAGGCGCCGATCATCCTCGACATGTCGCTCACCCGTTCGCTCTCCTTCGATTCCATGAAGCTCGTGGAGTTCTTCACCGGCGTCGAGGCCCTGTATCCGGGTGTTGCCCTCGAGGACTGGTTCATCGAGAACTGCGCCGACGGTCGGGACACCCTGCGCAGCGCCGTCTCGTATCTGGTGCGATTTCTTGTTCCTCGGGCCGCCAGAGGTTGAAACCCGCTGTCGTCTTTGCCAACTAGTAGCGGCCCCGGGACGGGCGGCGCCGATCCGCCACATCCCAATGGGCGACAGGGCTGGAGGTGCTGCCGTGCTGCGAGATTATCTGACCGATCTTCCCCTGGTGGCGATCCTGCGCGGTCTCAGGCCTGAGAACGCGGAAGCCGTCGGCCATAGCCTGGTCGAAGCCGGATTTCGCGTCATCGAAGTGCCGCTGAACTCGCCTGAGCCCTTCCGAAGCATCGAGATCCTGTCCAGGACCATGCCGGCGGACGTGCTGGTCGGGGCCGGGACGGTCCTCGATCCGGACCAGGTCATCGGCGTCCATGACGTGGGCGGAAAGCTGATCGTGATGCCGCATGCCGATCTCGACGTCATCCGGGCGGCCAAGAAGGCCCGTCTCGTCTGCACCCCCGGGGTGGCCACCCCGACGGAGGCTTTCGCAGCCCTGAAGGCGGGCGCGGACGCCATCAAGATCTTCCCGGCCGAGGCCATTCCCCCGGCGGTGGTGAAGGCCTGGCGGGCCGTTCTTCCGAAGGACGCGATCGTCCTCCCGGTCGGCGGCATCAAGCCGGATAACATGAAACCCTATGTGGACGCCGGCGCGAACGGCTTCGGGCTCGGTTCCGCCCTGTTCACGCCTGCCATGTCGGTCGAGGAGATCGGCAGCCGGGCCCGCGATTTCGCCGCGGCCTGGCGGGACCTCAGGGCTGCCTGAACCCGCCCCGGCGATGATCGGGAACGAAACTGAGCAGGAACCCCTGGCGGAGAAAGCCGTTCTCAGGGGGAAACGCTTGTTCAGGGAGTTCACGATGAAGAATACGGCACTGCTTCTTGCGGCTTCGCTTCTCAGCACGGCTGCCTTCGCACAGGACACCACCACGACCATCAAGAAGGAAGAGGGCATCCTGGGCAGCCAGACGACCATCGAGCGCAAGACCGAGCCGAGCACCACGTCCTCGACCTCGGTCACGACCACCACCGGGTCGGTCGGCTGCACGACGGAGACCAAGCAGAAGACGGATGAGTTCGGCGATACGACGACCAAGAAGAAGACCGAGTGCTGATCGGGCCTTCGCGGTCATCGAACAGGGCCCGGCGTCGCGCCGGGCCTTTTTCGTTGCGCGACCGTCAGCGGCGCCGGCCGCCCTGCCCGCCGCGGAAGAACGGGACCGTCAGCAGCCGGCGTCCGGTCTCGTCCGTGATTTCGAGCTCGATATTGCCTGCATCGGCCAGTTCGTCCCGCAGCTCCTCGACGGTCGCCAGGGCCTCCGCCCGGGCCGCTTCGAGGTCGGGAAGCTCGATTCCCTCCTCGTCTTCATCGACGTCGTAGCCGTCCCGAATGTTGAAGAAATAACGCGGCATGGAGATTCAGCTTCGCTCGGTGTCTGGCGGACAAAACGCCCTCGCGGGCGGCAGGTTCAATACGGGCCCTGCCCCTTCTCTATACACGGATTTTCAGGAAGCCAGGATGCCTTTCCGCCAGACCGGCGCCGCTCGCGATCGATCAGGCCGCCGTCCCGGACTTTCGGCCGCCCCGTGACGCGCTTCGATGGAGCTTTTCGAGGCAGGGCGCGTTGATTGGCACGCCAAGGGCAATCGCGGGTCAACCGTCAGGGACATGTCATGATCCGTATCCCTCTGCCACACCTTGCCGTCCTCGGCGCGGCGATCGCGCTCGGCGGCGCTCCAGCGTCCGCGCAGACCTCCTGCGGGCCGCGCGAGCAGCTCGTGAAGCTGCTGGCCGATCAGTACAAGGAGGATCCGGTCGGCATCGGCCTCGCCCGGCCCGGTCAGGTGCTCGAGGTCTTCGCCTCGTCCAATGGAACCTGGACCATGGTCATGACCATGCCGGACGGCAAGGCGTGCATGATCGCCGCCGGCGACAACTGGGAAATGGTCACCAGGATCAAGGGCAGCCCGATCTGATCGCGAGCGCGCCCGAGCGCTTCCACGAGGTGAGGCGCCATCGAAGCCGCGAGAGCCCCGAACCGGCATCCGCGCGGCCGGCACACGACAATTTGTCCGGGAGGGAGAAGTGGCGCGCCCTAGGGGAGTCGAACCCCTCTTTCCTGCGTGAAAGGCAGATGTCCTAACCGATAGACGAAGGGCGCACGGTGCTTCGCGGCGGTGCCGCCGAAGTGGGCGAACCTATAGAGGGGTTCGTGACGCATCGCAAGCACCTTATGCCGGAAAAGTGTCCCGCTTCCGCGCGGCGGATGATGCCCCGATCGGGCACCGGATCCGCGTCATTCCGGCCGCGCCGCATCCATGATGCGGACCTCGACCTTCTCGTTTCCGCCCCAGCGATCGATGGACAGGGTCCCGGCCACGTGGAGCGTGTTGCCGATGGCCTGTGACAGGGCGTTCCCGAGGGGCTGCCCGGCGGCCCTGAAGGCGATTCCCCCGATGATGCTGCCGTCGCCGCCGCGAAGCTTGACGCGCATGTGGCCGCCGCTGCCGACCTCCCGCGCCTCCACCAGCCGGTGCTGCGGGAAGGCGAAGACCGGTTCCGGCTGGCCCTGGCCGAACGGCCCTGCCCGCTCCAGGGCCGTCACGACCCCGGGCTGCGCGCCGCCTGCCGTGAGCGTCGCGTCGATGGCGAAATTGTCCCGGAGGCGCATGGTGCTCACCGGATCGGTGAGCCTCTCGGTGACGTAAGCGAGGAAGCGGTCGAGATCGACGGCCTGGATCGTCACGCCGGCCGCCATGGTGTGGCCGCCGCCCTTGATGGCGAGCCCCGCATCCACGGCCGCCCGGACTGCGTGTCCCAGGTCGACGCCGGGCACGGATCGGCCAGACCCGGTCGCCGTGCCGTCCGGATTGAGAGTGAAGGCGAAGGCCGGCCGGCGGAACCGCTCCTTGGTCCGGGCGGAGATCAGGCCGACCACGCCCGGGTGCCATTCGGCCGAGGCGGTGACGAGCACCGGCAGGTCCGGCATGCGCTCGAGCGCCATCAGGGCCTGGGCCTCCGCTTCCGCGACGGCCACCACCTCGATGGCCTGGCGCTCCCGGTTGAGCCGGTCGAGCTCGGCGGCGAGCCGCCCGGCCTGCACGGGATCTTCCGTCAGCAGGAGCCGCGAGCCCAAGGCCGCATCGCCGATGCGGCCGCCGGCATTGATCCGCGGCCCGACGAGATAGCCCAGGTGCCAGCTCTCCGGCGCGCCGGCGAGGCCGGCCGTGTCGAGGAGCGCCGCCAGGCCGACCCTGCGGCGGCTCTTCATGATGGCAAGCCCCTGACGCACGAAGGCCCGGTTGAGCCCGATGAGCGGCACCACGTCGGCCACGGTCGCCAGCGCCACCAGATCGAGGCTCCCCATCAGGTCGGGCTCGGGCCGGCCCTGGAAGAAGCCGCGCAGGCGCAGAATGCGATTGAGTGCGACGAGGAACAGGAACACCACACCGGCCGCGCAGAGATGGCCGAGGCCCGAGAGGTCGTCCTGGCGGTTCGGGTTCACGATGGCGAGCGCGTCCGGCAGCTGCTCCGGCGCCTGATGGTGATCGAGCACGATGGGATCGAGGCCGAGGCGGCGAGCCTCCGCCAGTGGTTCGATGCTGGCCGTGCCGCAATCGACCGTGACGAGGATGTCGGCGCCCTGCTGCTTCAGGGCCCGGATGGCGTCGACATTGGGGCCATAACCTTCGGTGATCCGGTCCGGAATGTGGATCGCGTAATCGAGCCCGCAGGCGCGCAGGTACTCGGCAAGCAGCGCCGCGCTGCAGGCCCCGTCCACGTCGTAGTCGCCGAAGATCGCCACCTTCTCGGTGCGCAGGACCGCATCGGCCAGCCGGCTGGCCGCGGCCTCCATGTCAGTGAGCTTGTGGGGGTCGGGCATCAGGTCCCGCAGGCGCGGGTTCAGGAAGCCGTCCGTATCGTGCAGCCCGACGCCGCGCCCGGCCAGAACCCGCGACAGCACGTCCGGCAGGCCGTGGGTCTGGGCGATGGCGAGCGCGATCGTTCCCTGGGCGGCGTCGCAACGCTCCACCCAGGTGCGCCCGAGGGCGGAACTGGTGACGCCGAGGAAGGCTTTCGGCACGACGAGAGGAGATGATTCGGTCACGGCGGGAGTCTTATCCGCGAATTGTGGTCAAAGCATCCTGCGATACTGGATGAAGCCGGTGCGGGACGCGACCTTGTCGTAGAGCGCCTGGGCGGTCGTGTTGGTCTCGTGCGTCAGCCAGTAGACCCGGGCCGCTCCGGCGGCCTTGGCCTGCTCGTACACGGCCTCGATCAGGGCCCTGGCCACGCCGCGTCCGCGTGCCGCCTCGGCGGTGAACAGATCCTGCAGGTAGCAGTAATCCGCCGTGGTCCAGGTGGAGCGGTGATAGACCGTGTGGACGATCCCGACCATCCGGTCGTCGAGAACAGCCGCCAAGCCCTGCAGGGGCTCCGCGGGATCGAGGAACCGGCGCCAGGTCGCATCCGTGACCTCGGGCGGCACGGAGGATTTGTAGAACGTCAGGTAGCCCTGCCAGAGGGGTTCCCAGGCAGCCCGGTCGTCGGCGGTGAAGGGGCGGATCTGAAGCATGATATCGTCCATCTCGGGAGATACCATCCTTAATCCCAACAGCCTGTTTTCACAAAGCGCCGACGCTCCCTCCTGCGTCATCACCGGCCTCGTGCCGGTGATCCCGATTGTTGGACGCGCGGCGCTCTTCCGATCGGGATGGCCGGGACAAGCCCGGCCATGACATTGCGGGACCTCCATCGTGGACCGGAAGCGCCAATGACGCGAGGGAGGCAGAACGCAAATGGCCGGGACGAGCCCGGCCATTGAGGTTGGGGCTCTCCGGATGCTGCTAGTCCAGGTGGAACTTCGACAGTTCCCGGTGCTCGCCGTAGATCCGGCGCACGGTGCCGGTGGCGGAGCGGTAGACCACCGTCTCGGTGGTGATCACGTCCTTGCTGAAATGCACGCCCTTGATAAGGGCGCCATCGGTCACGCCGGTCGCCGCCACGATCACGTCGCCGCGGGCGAGGTCGGTCATGTCGTATTTCTTGTTGGGATCGGTGACGCCCATCTGGAGAGCGCGGGAGCGCTTCTCCTCGGTGTCCAGGATCAGGCGACCCTGCATCTGGCCGCCGATGCAGCGCAGGGCCCCGGCCGCCAGCACGCCCTCGGGCGCGGCCCCGATGCCGAGATAGATGTCGATGCCGGTTTCCTCGGGCTTCGTGGTGAAGATTACGCCGGCCACGTCGCCGTCCGAGATCAGCCGGATGCCGGCGCCGGTCTTGCGGATGGCCGCGATGAGATCCGCATGGCGCGGCCGGTCGAGCACGAGGGCCGTGAGCTCGTTCACCTTCACGCCCTTGGCCTTGGCGAGGCTGTGCAGGTTCTCCTCCGGCGAGGCGTCGAGGTCGACGACGCCGGCCGAGTAGCCCGGCCCGACCGCGATCTTGTGCATGTAGACGTCCGGCGCCGCCAGCAGGGTTCCGGCCTCGGCCATGGCCATGACGGCGATGGAGCCCGGCATGTCCTTGGCGCAGAGCGTGGTGCCCTCGAGCGGATCGACCGCGATGTCGACCTTCGGGCCCTGCTTGTTGCCGACCTTCTCGCCGATGAACAGCATCGGCGCCTCGTCGCGCTCGCCCTCGCCGATCACCACGGTGCCGTCGATGGGAAGCTTGTTCAGCTCACGACGCATGGCGTCCACGGCGGCCTGATCCGCGGCCTTTTCGTTGCCGCGGCCACGCAGCCTGGCGGAAGCGACCGCCGCGCGCTCGGTGACGCGGACGAGCTCCAGGGTCAGGATGCGCTCGATGATTTGGCCCGGTTGGACGGTAATGCCTTGCGACATGGACGTGTCGTCTCCCTCTTGTGATCGTGTGGGGACCGGAATGGCCCGGCCCCGGGGTTATTCGCGCTCGATGCGGATGACTTGGGGCGGCTCGGCGATAAGACCATCCCCCGAGATCTTTTCCAGGGCCGACCGGATCGAGGCTTCCGTGGCCGCATAGGTGATGAGCACCAGCGAGACCGGGGCCCCCGATCGCC
Source organism: Microvirga yunnanensis (assembly GCF_025460875.1). NCBI lineage: Bacteria > Pseudomonadati > Pseudomonadota > Alphaproteobacteria > Hyphomicrobiales > Methylobacteriaceae > Microvirga > Microvirga yunnanensis. The sequence goes on along the minus strand of NZ_JAMXFI010000015.1, from coordinate 1,463 downwards.
CGTGCGGGTCCTTGGTGGCCGCCACTTCCGAGCGCTTCTGCAGGATGCTTTCCAGCGAAATGTCGGCCTCGGCCATGCGGGTCGCCACGCCGGCCGCGACGCCCGGGCGGTCGTGGACCGTCAGGCGAACGTAATAGCCGCCCTCGTGGCGCTGCATCGGCGCGCGGGGCGCCTTCTCGAGCCGGTCCGCCGGAGAGCCGAAGAGCGGCTGCACGGCGCCGGTGGCCACATCGGCGATGTCGGCCACGACCGCCGAGGCCGTGGCGTCCCCCCCTGCCCCCGGGCCGATGAGCGTCAGCTCCCTGACGGCATCGGCGTCGATGGTCACCGCGTTCGTCACGCCCATCACCTGGGCGATGGACGAGGTCCGGGGCACCATGGTCGGATGCACCCGCTGCTCGATTCCGGTCTTGGTGCGCTCGGCGACGCCAAGAAGCTTGATGCGGAAGCCGAGCTCCCTGGCCATGGCGAGGTCGAGGGGGGTGATGGAGGAGATCCCCTCCACGTAGATCGCGTCCGCGTCGATCTCGGTCCCGAAGGCGAGGCTGGTCAGGATGGCGAGCTTGTGGGCCGTGTCGAAGCCCTCGACGTCGAAGGTCGGGTCGGCCTCCGCGTAACCGAGGCGCTGGGCCTCCCTCAGGCATTCGGCGAAGGTCAGCCCCTCCAGCTCCATGCGCGACAGGATGTAGTTGCAGGTGCCGTTGAGAATGCCGTAGAGGCGCGAGATCCGGTTGGCCGGCAGCGCCTCGCGCAGGGTCTTGATGATCGGGATGCCGCCGGCGACCGAAGCCTCGAAGGCCAGGGACACGCCCTTCTCCTCCGCCAGCTTCGCCAGTTCGAGTCCGTGCTTGGCGAGCAGCGCCTTGTTGGCCGTCACCACGTGCCGGCCGAGCGACAGCGCGGCGCGCACCGTCTCCAGGGCCGCCCCGTCGGCCCCGCCGACGAGCTCGACCACGCAATCCACATCGGCCGAACGGGACAGGTCGACAGGGCTGTCGAACCAGGCATAGCGGGACAGATCGAAGCCCCGGTCCTTGGACCTGTCGCGGGCCGAGACGGCCACGACCTCGACGGGCCGCCCACCCCGCTGGGCGACAGCCTCGTTCTGGCGGTCGAGAATGCGAATGACCGATGCGCCGACGGTGCCGAGGCCGGCGATGCCGACCCGAAGGGGACGTGTCACGAACAACAGCTCCTTGAAAATCTCGGGCTGCTTTTACGACCCCTGCGGCGTCCTGTCCATGCGGACGGTCAGCCCCGCCTGACCATCGGCACCACATTGTGGAGCGTCTGGTCGGCATGGTCGAAGAACCGTCGGATGTTGCGCGCCGCCTGGCGGATGCGCTGCTCGTTCTCCACGAGAGCGATGCGCACGTAATCGTCGCCGTGCTCGCCGAAGCCGATCCCGGGCGCCACCGCCACGTCGGCCTTCTCCACCAGGAGCTTGGAGAATTCCAGGCTGC
>NZ_JAMXFI010000149.1:0-20159 GCF_025460875.1 Microvirga yunnanensis | reverse complement strand
CTTCAGGACGAGACTAGCCCGGATCTCCCCGCCACGGCTCGGATGGCTCTCCAGCCTCTGGCGGCGATGCTGCTCGAGATCGAGGTGCAGATCGCCAAGCTCGACAAAGCCATTCTGGCGGCCCACCGCAGCGATCCGGTCAGCATCCGACTATCCACCATCCCCGGCATTGGGCCGATTGTTGCTTCCTGTCTCTCGGCCAGTGTTCCAGATGCCAACCTGTTCCAGGGCAGTCGGGAGTTTGCCGCCTATCTCGGCCTCGTGCCCCGGCAGCACTCAACCGGCGGCAAGGCGCGGCTTGGCTCCATCTCCAAGATGGGCAACCGGCACCTGCGCAAGCTGCTGGTCGTGGGAGCGCACGCGGCGCTCTACAGCATGACGTCCGGTAAGACCAGGACGGCCCTGGCGGACTGGGCCCGGTCTCTGCTGGCCAAGAAGCCGTTCAAGGTGGTCGCCGTCGCCTTGGCCAACAAGATGGCCCGGATCGCCTGGGCGGTGATGGCCAGAAGCACGGCGTACGAGCCCGGGAGCCAGGGAGCTGTCGCGGCGGCGGCATAGGCATCCAGTTCAGACTATTCGCCCCGCAGGGCAACTCAGTTGGCACGGTGATGATGAGATGATGTGAAGCCACAGCGGATATGGACCGCCGGAATTGGAGAACCCGTGGTGTTGTCTTGCGTCAGCCAAGCGCGATAACGTGAGAGGGACCAGCTTCAGCGTAAAACATCAGGGCCAGCGGTCGTGAAATGCCGCGCTAAAAGGCCGGAGACATGACCGCACCCGCCCCGCTAGGCCCAAGCATCATCAATAAGCACATTGCCAAACGGGCGCCATCCAGACATGACAACACCTTACGAGGCGCTGTTTCACATTATCTCATCGCTTGCTGCCGCGATCTTGAAGGCCTACGCGATGGGAGTTCTTAGTTGAGATACCGTACATTGCAGCGGACCCGCTTTATGGAAGGATGCCGCGGCTCGGGAGGCTTGCCCCTGATTGGCCGTTAGTGGCTTTCACGTGGCACCGCCGCCCCGCGGCACCCAACAAGGAAGTCGAGATCTGCCCCCCGATCTGCTTGGAGTACCCGCTCTACATAAAGGCTCTGATAGCCTCCAACCATCTGTGGCACTGCTGGCGTCCATGTTAACTGCCGCTGTGACAGCTCATCATCTGGCACGTCTAGGTGGAGCCGGCGTGCTTCGACATCTAGTTCAATTATGTCACCGTCACGCACGAGTGCGAGTGGGCCTCCAACGGCTGCTTCGGGAGCGACATGTAGCACAACTGTGCCAAATGCAGTCCCTGACATACGCGCATCGGAGATGCGCACCATATCCCGAACGCCGCGCTCAAGAAGTTTTCTCGGCAAAGCCATATTACCTACTTCGGCCATCCCCGGATAGCCTTTAGGACCGCAGTTCTGCAATACCATGACTGAGGTCTCGTCAATTTCCAGGGTCGGGTCATCGATACGAGCTTTATAGTGCTCTATGGAATGGAAAACCACGGCACGTCCGCGATGGCACATTAGGTGTGGGGATGCAGCTGAGGGCTTAACTATGGCACCATTCGGTGCAAGATTACCGCGGAGGACAGCAATACCGCCATGCTGCACCAGAGCTTGCGAGCGTGGCCTGATCACATCCGGATTGTAGTTCTCCACATCGGCTATGTTCTCGCCGACGGTCCGCCCGGTCACTGTCAGAGCGTCCAGGTCGAGCAAATCCGAGAGTTCCTTCATGGCGGCGGGAATTCCGCCGGCATAACAAAAGTCTTCCATAAGATATTGGCCCGACGGCATCAAATTCACAATTGTTGGCACCTCGCGTCCCAACGCATCCCAATCATCGATAGACAGGTCTGTTCCAATACGTCCTGCAATGGCAAGAAGATGAACAACCGCATTCGTTGAGCCGCCAATCGCGCCATTCATGCGGATCGCATTCGCAAAAGCCTTCCTCGTTAGGATTTGTGACAATCTTAGATCCTCTCGCGCCATTCCGACGATACGACGTCCGGAAAGGCGCGCTAGACGTGCACGATGTGCATCGACCGCAGGATAGGCGGCATTCCCTGGAAGTGTAACTCCCAGGGCTTCAGCCATTGAGGCCATCGTGGAAGCAGTACCCATGGTCATGCAATGACCTGGGGAGCGAGACATAGCACTCTCGGCCGCCATGAAGTCGGCACGGCTCATAACCCCTGCTCGCACGTCCTCGGAGAACCTCCAAACATCCGTCCCAGAACCGATATCGCGGCCTTTGAACTTACCGTTCAACATTGGGCCGCCGGATATCAGAATCGTCGGCAGATCGCATGAGGCAGCTCCCATCAGGAGAGACGGAGTAGTTTTGTCACATCCCGCCATTAGAACGACACCATCAATTGGATTGCCGCGAATGGCCTCCTCTACGTCCATTGAGGCAAGGTTCCGAAAGAGCATTGCTGTGGGTCGAAGATTCGACTCACCGCAGGAAAACACCGGGAACTCCAGCGGAAGTCCACCGGCTTCGAGAACACCGGCTTTCACGTGTTCGACCAAGCCGCGGAAATGAGCATTGCACGGTGTGAGTTCTGAAAATGTATTGCAGATCCCAATGACCGGGCGACCATCAAACGCATCGTCTGGCAGGCCGTTGTTCTTCATCCAGCTGCGATGAATGAACGAGTCCTTGTCCGTACCTCCGAACCAGTGCTGGGACCGTAGTTTCTTTGCCATCATAGAAGCCTTTTTATAGAGACGGCTTGGGTGATCTTGAATTCTGCCAGAGCCTGGCTGGGCTATTCAATCCTGTTCATGCCCCCCGGCGTTTCAACTGCACCCAAGCCGGATCAATAAACGTGAACTTAGGCTCAGCAGAAACCGAAAATATAACCAGAAGGCATAGCTGATCACTTTACCCGGATAACGGCGGTGTAGCCCGAGTTAGTGGTCGGCCCACTCCCCAACCGTGCGCTCTACGCGGACGCCCTTGGGTTAACCTCATAGTGACCTTCAAGTCTCCCGAGATCACTAAGTAACCGCCTCATCTCCGATAGACCGAACTCCGTTGGTGCTATTGCGGGCCCACGATCGAATACCTCTGCGAGCTCCAATCGCTCAGCCATGAACCGCTTGCCGTAACACAACAACGAGGGAATAGACCTGATCATGTAGACGATGAGCGGGAGAAGCTCCTTGTGCAGTCGCTCGGCCTCCGCAAGCGCCTCCGGCGAACCTTCACGAAATAACTCGTAGATCCTCACTTGGACTGGAAGGCAGTCGGGAGCCGGAATTAGCCCGGCGGCACCGGCCCTGAGGATCGAAAGATATTCGATGCCACCATGCCCGCCGAATACGGCAAGCTGCCCGTCCGTTCCCGCAATCAGACGCTCCGTCTCAACCGCTGTCCCCTCGCCTTTCAGCACCGTGATGTTGGCATGCTGGCGGTGGAGCGACACCATGCCTTCCACAGACAGCCAGACATCGAGGTTGAAGGGATTGTGCTGGATCGCGACTGGGCAGTCCAGCGCGTCGGCAACGCTCCCGAAGAACCGGATCAGCTCTGGCTCCCCGCCACCCCGCGCCGGCGGCGGCTGCAGGATGACCCAGTCCGCACCAGCAGTTCGAGCTTCCCGCGCGAAGGCGATCTGACCGGCGATCGAGGGCTCGCTAACCGTCACTGCAAAGGGAACACGCCCGCGGTTGAGCGAGCCCACGAGTTCAACAAGTTCCATGCGCTCGCGCACGTCCATCTTGTTGACCTCGGTCACCAGGCCCAACGCCATCAGGCCGTGCGCGCCGGCGTCAATGCAATGTTCGACCTGACGCCGCATCGCTTCAGCGTCGAGCCTGCCGGTGCTGTCGAAGAAGGCATACAGGACGGGGTAAACCCCGTGGAAAGCGTGCCGGTCCAAGGCTTCCTCCATCCTACAAAGGTATGATGTTAAACATCAGATGTTTGTTGCCACGACCATCGCGGCGTGTCAGGATCCTGTCAAGCCCACTTGAGATGGGCTGGTTCAGGAGGAAAGAATGACGTCTCTCGCGGATCGACTGCAGGAGTGCTACTCGGGCGCCGTCTATGATGTCATGCGCGATCTCGGCATGACACCGCGGGTGCTGCCACGTAACATTCTCGGTCTCACCAGAGGCATGAAAGCAGCCGGCCCGGTCTTCACCGTACGCGGGCGGCCAGACACGACCGTGAGCGCCCATGAATCCCTTCTGGCTTGGACGGGCCTGCTGTCAAAGGCTCCCGCGGGCCACGTCGTCGTATGCCAGCCGCAGGATGACGTTCGTGCCCTGATGGGGGAACTCTCGGCCGAGACCCTGAAGCTTCGCGGTGTTCGCGGCTATATCGTCGATGGCGGGTGCCGGGATACGGGCTTCATTGAAGCCGAGGGCTTTCCGGTTTTCTGCCGCTACACGACGCCCGTGGACATCGTGGCGGGTTGGATTCCCGAGGCATTCGACGAGCCGGTGACCATCGGCAACATCGTGATCAAGGCCGGAGATTACATCCTGGCGGACCGGGACGGTATCGTCGTGATCCCGAAAGATAATGCGGAAAGCATCATTTCCAAAACTGAGGAAGTGATTCGAACAGAATCCGCTCTACGCCAAGCCATCCGCGACGGGCAGGACCCGCAGGAGGCCTACCTCCAATACGGAAAGTTCTGACACGACGATGCGGCAGGGTTCCAAACCGGGGAAGATTGGCACAGTCGTATCAGACCTAGGGGCTGAGATCGTGCGTGGCACCTTTCTGCCTGGTCAGGCCCTTCCGCCTGAGCATGAACTGGAAGCGCGATTTGGCGCCAGCCGCGGTGTTGTGCGGGAGGCGATCAAGATACTGGCCGCGAAGGGACTGGTCAGCGTCCGGCCGCGGTTCGGGACGCATGTGAAGCCCCGGCATGATTGGAGCCTGCTCGATCAGGAACTCCTTGGCTGGCTGGCTGGAGATGAGGGCCTCGATCGGAACCTGCTTCTGGCCTTCGAGGAGACGCGGGCCATCATTGAGCCCGCAGCGGCGGCGCTTGCGGCGCAGCGAGCCGATCCCGACGATTTGGCGAGGATCATGGCTGCGCTTGAGGCGATGGATCGTGCGCAGACTGACCCGAATGCGGCTATCGCGGCTGACAAGGATTTCCACCTCTCGATCCTAGAGGCAACCCACAACCCGGTCCTGCGAAGCTTTCGCGGTGCCATCGAGGCCATACTGAGCGCTGTATTTGATGTGGCCGTTGAGGCCTTCAGCGGCAACCTGGAGAACCATGCCGCCGTCGCGCACGCTATCGCGCGAAGGGATCCCGGCGAAGCCCAAAAGGCTATGGAGCGGGTCCTGGGCTACACGCTCCATCACCTTTCCATCGAGTCCAGTGAGACCTCCAAGAGCAAAAAAGCGTCTCGGGAAAGAAACAGTTCTAAGAAGCCAAGGGAGAAACGCCATGAAGCTAAAGAAAGTACTCGCCCTCGCAGCGCTGGCCGCCGTGGCAAGCCTGCCCGCTCAAGCGGCATGGCCTGAGCGACCGATCACGTTGATCGTACCGTGGGCCGCCGGCGGCGGAACCGATGCCGTCGCTCGCATGCTCGCCGCAGGGCTGGAGAAGGAGCTGGGAAAGCCGGTCAATGTGGTCAACCGCACCGGCGGTGGCGGCGTGGTCGGCCATACGGAGATCGTTAACGCAAAGCCAGATGGCTACACCATCGGCCTCGCGACCGCCGAGGTCACCACTTATTACTGGTCCAACACGGCCCCCTTCACTTATGAGCAGTTGACGCCGATTGCTCTCGTCAACTTCGACGCCTCCGCCTTCAACGTCTCCACCTCTAGCTCCTGGCAGGATCTCAAAGGAGCTCTGGAAGACATCCGCAAGCAGCCCGTCGGGCACTACAAGCTTTCTGGCATGGCCGCCGGTGCTGCCTATCACCTTGCCTTTGCGGGATTGCTCAAGCTCGAAGGCATCAATCCCAAGAGCGTCACCGTCGTGCCGAGCCAAGGTGCGGCGCCTGGTTTCCAGGAACTGGCCTCTGGCGGCGTCCAGATCGTTCCGTCGTCACTGCCGGAAGGCAAGCCGATGATCGATGCCGGGCGGGTGAAGTCGCTCGCGGTTCTCGCCAAGGAGAAGATCGCGGCGTTTCCAAACGTGCCTACAGTCAAGGAAGCCATCGGCAAGGATTATTCGGGCGGAACATGGCGCGGCATTGCGGCGCCGGCCGGCCTTCCGCCGGAGGTAACCGCGCGATTGGTAGCGGCGGTTGATAAGGTGGCGAACGGGCCCGAATACAAGACTTTCCTGAACGAGCGCGGCTTCGGCTTCGCTTTCGAGAAGGCCGACGCCTTCCGAACCTTCCTGGCGGAGCAGCACAAGAACAATGGCGAAGTGATGGCTGATCTTGGTCTGAAGCTACGCCAATAAGCATAGGTGCCCGACGCAAGCACGGGCACGACCGCTTTGAGCGTCGACGCGGGCAGCTCCCAACCGGTCGACCGGATCGTTGGCCACGTTAACGTCAAGGAGAGCGCTCCATGAAGATCAACGACATAGCGGGCGGAGCCCTGTTCCTGATCCTGGCTTTGGCGCTGGGGTTGGGAGCCTGGAACCTCCCGAATCCGGGCGAGCAGATCTTCGGTCCGGCGACCTTTCCGCTTGTGATTGCAAGCCTGCTCGCCCTGTGCGCGATCATCCTCCTGGCTGGCAGATTGCGATCCGCCAGCCATGAGCCGCTCTTTGCATGGTCCGACTGGACTCGCCGTCCTTGGCTCGTCGTCCGCTTCCTTCTCGTGCCAATGGCGGTGTTTGCATATGTGAGCTTCGTTGAGCTGCTCGGCTTCCTGCCAACGGCGGTGGCGATCTTGTTGTGCCTGTTCCTGTCCGGCCATGTGCGCCCTGCCCCGGCCGCCCTCCTGTCCATCTGCGTCGCGCTTCTGGTACACACGATCTTCTATGTGGGTCTTAGCGTGCAGCTTCCCTGGGGAATCCTAGATCCCGTGCGGTGGTGATGTTTCATGCTTGACGCTTATCTCACAGCCTTCGGAATGGTGTTCGAACCCTACGTGCTCGCGGTGATTGTCGCCTCGGCCGTCTACGGCCTTGTTGTGGGCTGCATTCCTGGGCTTTCGGCCACCATGGCGACGGCGCTTCTCGTGCCGCTCACCTTCTTCATGCCACCAGTCCCCGCGGTGGCCGCCATTGTCACCACCAGCACCATGGCGATCTTCTCCGGTGATATTCCTGGATGCCTCCTGCGCATTCCCGGTACGCCCGCCTCGGCGGCCTATGTCGAGGACTCCTACCAAATGACCCGGAAAGGCAAGCCAGAGCTCGCGCTCGGGATCGGCTTGTACTTCTCGGCGCTGGGCGGGCTGTTCGGAACCGCCGTCATGATGGTCGCCTCACCAGCCATCGCCGACTTCGCGCTGGGGTTCGGCTCGGTGGAGTTCTTCTGGATTGTGGCGATGGGGCTGGGCGGTGCCGTTTTCATCGGCTCCGCAAGCCCTTTGAAGGCCTGCATCGCGCTGCTCCTCGGGCTCGCCATCGCTCTGATCGGAATGGACAACCCAGCAGGCCAACCCCGATTCACCTTCGGCACTACAGGCCTACTCGGCGGCATATCGCTCATCCCAATGATGGTCGGGATGTTCGCAGTCTCCGAGGTGTTACGGCACATGGTTTCGAAAGAGGCGAAGGCTCAAATCGCTGTGACCCATATTGGGCCGATCTTCGCCAACATGTGGAACCTGACGAAGCAATATCCCTGGCAGCTCATTCGCGGCAGTGCGCTCGGAACGGTCATCGGCATCCAGCCTGGCAGCGGCGCGGACATGGCGGCGTGGATGTCCTATGCTATGAGCAAGCGGTTCTCCAAGGAGCCCGAGAAATTCGGCACCGGGCACCCGGAGGGCCTGATCGAGGCCGGGGCATCAAACAACAGCTCCCTGGCCGGCGCCTGGATCCCGGCCCTGGTGTTCGGCATCCCTGGCGACTCGATCACAGCCATCGCCATCGGTGTTCTCTACATGAAGAACATGGCGCCAGGTCCGACAATCTTTGTGAACAACCCGCAGAACGTCTATGCGCTCTTTCTGGTGTTCGTCCTCGGCAACCTCCTGATGCTTCCGCTGGGCTGGGCGATGATCAAGGTCGCGACAAAGATCCTGCGCGTTCCTCGCGACATCCTCATGCCGATCATCCTGCTCTTCGCCATCGTTGGTGCCTTTGCCATCAACAACTCGCTCTTTGACGTCGGACTGATGCTCGGCTTCGGCGTACTAGCGTTCTTCATGGAGGAGAATGGCTTTCCGGTCGCACCGACGATCCTTGGGGTGGTCCTGGGGCCGCTGCTGGAAGAGAACTTCATCAACTCGATGATCAAGGCCGACGGCAATCCAATCGGCCTCGTGGACCGCCCAATCGCAGCGGTGCTGGCCGCGATCACCATCGGCATGGTGGTCTGGACCATCTGGGCGGCCCGAAAGCCGAAGCGCGTCCCTACAACCGTCTGAGCACAGGAGAACATCTGATGTACCACGCGATGAAAGGCTCGACCCATGTTCTCGCCCCTCAGGAAATTGCCGTGGCGGCAATCCCGGAGGACGAACGTGTCTGGGTGCCACAGGCGCCAAACGTCTGGTTCCGCCCTCTCATGCTCAACACGCTTCAGGGGCAATGGTGCAACCTCCTGCGCGTCCGGCGCGCCGGCGTCCTCTCACGACACCTGCATCCCAGCCCGGTCCATGGCTTCGTCCTCAAGGGCTCGTGGCGCTACCTCGAGCATGACTGGGTTGCCACCGAGGGCTCCTACGTGTTTGAGCCGCCCGGCGAGATCCACACCCTGGTCGTACCGGACGACGTTCCGGAAATGATCACGTTCTTCAACATCAGCGGCTGCATGTACTACGTCGATCAGCATAACAAGCACGTGGGCTTCGAGGACGTGTTCACGAAGATTGACATGTGCCGGAAGCACTACACCGAGGTCGGGCTTGGAGCAGACTACGTTGACCAGTTCGTGCGTTGATGTCTGACGAGGTGATAGGGATGGAAAACGGTACCGGTCACACCGACACACAGGTCACATCGAAACCCTCGGGTCATTGGGCTTCCCAATGGTATTCCGGAAAGCGTGTGCTTGTGACGGGAGGGACATCCGGCATAGGAGCCGGCATCACGCAAGGGTTTCTCGAAGCCGGTGCCGAGGTGATCGCCACGGGTGTCTCGCAGGCCGAGATCGACAAGGTAGGGGACGCGTTAACGCCCGCCGATCGTCGCGTGCTCAATGTGCGGGATGGACCGGCCGTTGAGGAGCTTGTCGGTGAACTCGGCGTACTCGACATTGTCGTTAACTGCGCCGGCATTATCCGGCGCATCGACGAGTTTGAGCCTTCGGTCTTCGAAGACGTGATCGATACCAATCTTACGGGAACCATGCGGGTCTGCACGGCGGCGAGGCCGCTCCTGGCCCGGTCTCAGGGATCCATCGTGAACCTGGCGTCAATGCTATCCTTCTTTGGCGGTGGGCTCGTGCCCGGCTATTCCGCGAGCAAGGGCGGAATAGCCCAGCTAACGAAGTCGCTCGCCATCGCATTCGCGGCAGACAGCATTCGCGTGAATGCGATTGCGCCCGGATGGATCGAGACACCCCTGACGGCCGCCCTGCGCCAAGATGAGGGTCGCAGCCGCGCTATCCTTGAGCGTACGCCGTTGAGGCGTTGGGGCACTCCGCATGACCTAGTGGGAGGCGTCCTCTTTCTCGGCTCACCTATGGCAGCATTTATTACCGGAGCAATTCTGACTATCGATGGCGGGTATTCCGTCGTCTAATAAAACTCACAGGCAGACGTTCGCGGCCCCTCCAGTGGGTCGCTCGCGGCTGCTTCTCGTGCAGGGCTATGTCGACAACCTGTTGGATCACCGCTGCCGTGCGAGGCTTGCGCCCCGGCGGGCAAGAGGCGTCCTTGGAAACCCCTACACGCCAGCCTGCGCAAAGCGGCGGCGCCAGCGCCTCACGATCAGACGGCTCGTACCAGCGCGGGCAGCCACTTCGGTGGCCCGGAGGCCCTCGCCAGCCAGCAGAACAATGCGAGTCCGTCAGACGAGACATCGCGGAAGCAGTCTCTCATGGGCAACAGCACGAAGGACAGTGCCTCATCAATCGAGAAGGTTGGGGCCGTTGTCCGGCTCACCTCGTTCCGGACCGGCTCCAGACGCTACGAGCTGGCGAACATACCAGATCTGGAAAGAGCGCTGGACCATCCGGCCGCTGTGTTTGCGCAGCCAGATGACGTTTTGCGTCATCCCTTTTTGGGTTCGTCGGACGCCGCGATTTGCTCAACAGACCGGATTGAGGCGCTTTCTCGGACTTCGAAGCCGAAGGCAATTTGGAACGCCTAGAGCGGGTCTTCGCGAGCGGATGGGCGTTCATCGGTGAGCACCTTCCCATGAAGATCCGAGGCCCTTCCGGCGAAATCCTCGCCCTGTTCACCGAGGGCTATGACCGAGCGCTTTGGGCGTGGTCATAGCCCCGGCTGTTTTCTTCAGGCCTATGCATTCCGTCAACGCGTCATGAGGGCAAGCGGCCACATGACGATCTGCGGGAAGACGATCAGGAGCACCAGGACGCAGACCTGTGCAATCATGAACGGCGTCACGCCTCGGATCACGCCCCGCATCGGAACCCTCGCGACACCACACACGACATTAAGAACCGTACCGACCGGCGGTGTCACGAGTCCGATGGCGTTGTTCATGATGAACAGCACCCCGAAGTAAACGGGATCGATGCCCGCCTGCTTGACCACGGGCATGAGCACCGGCGTCATGATCAGCACCGTCGGCGTGAAGTCGAGCGCCGTTCCGACGATCAAGATCAGGAGCATCAGGACGGCCATGAGCAGGGTCTGGTTGCCCATGAGCGGCTCGACCATATCGGCTAGTTGCTGCGGGATGTTCGCGGTGGTGATCAGCCATGCGGAAACGCCTGCTGCCGCGACCAGGAACATGATGACGGCTGTCGTTTCGGCGGCACGATAGAACAGCTCGAAGAGCTGGCCGAACTTGATCTCCCGATAGATGACCATCCCCACGAAGAGAGAATAGGCGGCGGCGATCACGGCCGCTTCGGTCGGCGTGAACGCACCGAACTTCAGGCCTCCGATGATGACCACGGGCAGCACGAGAGCCCACAGAGCCTTGCGGGTCTCGTGCAGGCGCTCGGGGAACGAGCGCTTCGGCTCGACCTTCGGGTTGTCCCGCTTGATGCTCCATCGCCACGCGAGGAGGATGGACACACCCATGAGAATGCCGGGGACGATGCCCGCGATGAACAGCTTGGTAATCGAGACGCCACCGGCCACACCGAAGACAATCATTCCGATCGACGGCGGAATGACGGGGGCGATGATCCCACCGCACGCAATCAGGCCACAGGATCTATCGATGTTGTAGCCTGCGTTCCTCATCAGGGGGATGAGCACCGACGCCAGCGCCGCAGTGTCCGCAACGGCCGATCCGGACAGGGAGGCCATGATGACCGCCGCGCCGACCGCGACATAGCCCAGCCCGCCTCGGATATGACCAATCCAGGACATGGCCATCACGATGATGCGGCGGGTCATCCCGCCCGCATTCATGAATTCTCCCGCCAGCATGAAGAACGGTACGGCAAGCAGGGGAAAGCTGTTGGCGCCATCCCACATGTTCTGGATCACGATCTGCGGGTCCGTGATCCCCATGTACCACATCATGGCGAGGCCGCAGCCGATGAGCGCAAAGGCGATCGGCATGCCCAGGGCCATGAGCCCGAGCAGCGAAAGGATAAAGACGAAGACGATCACCGGAGGGTCCCTTCATTCGAGAGTTGCGCCTTCATATCCCGCTCCGTCTCGAGGCCTTCGTCGAGGCCCTCCTCGTGCACCTCGATCAGTTCATCCTCGCCGACACGCCCCATAAACAGCCTGATCAGGTTGATAGCGCAGATGATCGCAATGGAAGCGCCCGTCAGATAACTGACACCGTAGACATAGATCATGCTGAACTGGCCGACCGGGGAGGCGTTGCCCGCGAGGATGTCGTGCTGGAGATAGGTGCCGTAGAAGATGAAGAGGCTACACAGCAACATGATCGCCTGGCTGATGCCCCAGCAGATCTTCCTGCCGAATACCGGCAGCGCATGGACGACCATGTCGACGCCAAGGTGATTACGGCGGTGCAGACCGATGATGCCCCCGAGGAAGGTCATCCAGACGAAGGCAAAACGCGGCACCTCCTCTGAGAGGTCGATCCCGGTGTTGAAGAAGATCCTCAGGATAACATTACCGAAGACCATGATCAGCATCACGACCATGCACACGACCATGACGATCTCGAGCGTCCTGAAGTACGCGCCGACCGCCATTTGCATCAACCGACCCATGCATCTACTCCCCGGACTCCGAGATTGGCCGAATCCTGCACCAGCACCTTAAAGCGCAGGGCAGGTCGGAAAGCGGGCGGCCTCGTCGGGCTAGGCCGCCCAGACTGTGGGCTAGTTGGTCGTGCGGGCCTTCTCGACCTCGGCGATGAAGCCGTTCACGAAGTCCTCGCCGATCTGTTGCTTGAACTTGGCGACGACGGGTTTGACACGCTCCTGGACCTTGCTCAGTTCAGCCGGCGGCACCGTATCGACGGTCACACCGGCGGCCTTGAACTTCTCGATCACGTCCTTGTCGCCCTCATCGAGCAGCTTGCGCTGGAGCAATCCTGCCTCCGTCGCGGCCTTCTGGACCGCGGCCTTGTCTTCCGCCGACAATGAATCCCAGAACTTCTTGGAGGCGACCATCGCGACGGGCGTATAGACGTGGTTCGTGAGCGAGATGTACTTCTGCACCTCCTGCATCTTGTTGGCCCACATGTGCTGGAGCGGGTTCTCTTGCCCATCGAGCGCCTTGACCTCGAGAGCGGTAAAGACCTCGGAGAAGGCCATCGGTACCGCGTTGGCGCCGATCGTCTTCCAGGTATCGAGAGCAACCGGGTTTGCCATGACCCGCAGCTTCAGGCCGCTCACGTCGTCGGCCTTCGTCACGGAATGCCGGCTGTTCGAGAGGTTGCGGAAGCCCATGCCGGTCCAAGTCAGCCCGACCAGGCCGCTCGGCTCGAGCTTCTCGAAGATCTTCTTCGACGAGGGACCGTCGAGGACGGCGTAGACTTCCTTCTCGTTCTGGAAGAGGAATGGCAGGTCCCACACCTGGACTTCCTTAACGCGGGTCGATAGCGGTGCCAGCGTGCCGATGTACAGTTCCTGGGTTCCGGCCTGGACCGCCTGGAGCATCTTCTCGTCGCTGCCCAGCATGGCCGAATGGAAGGGCTGAACCTTAACGTTGCCCTTGGAGTAGGTCGCCACAAGCTCGGCGAACTTGTTCATCGCGATGGCCTGCGGATGGGTATCCGGCATCGCATGGCCGATCTTAGCCTTGACCTCGGCCATTGCCGCGGTTGAACCCATCAGCATGGCACCAAGGGCCAGGACGAAGCCTGCCCGTCTCGTGAGAACCGAACGTGTCATGTTGCTTTCCTCCTTGTTGTGCCAGGCATTCTGCCGTGGCGTGACGACTGCTACCATTTGCTTTGTTTACATGCGACTTCGGATGCGGTGCGCACGACATTATGAGGTCCAAGGGCTGAGCGCTTGGCCTGACCCCTTCAAGAGGTTGGGCACGCATCGAGTCCCTAGTGGGTACCGCGAGCCTTCTGGATTTCGGCGTAGAACCCTTCGACGAACTCGGTCCCGATCGTCGCCGTGTTTTTGTCAATGACGGGCTGGATCGCCTTGCGGATATTCTCGAGCTCGGCAGGAGGCATCGTGGAGACGGTCATGCCCTTGTCCTTCAGCTCGCCCACGACCTCGTTGGCCTGCTTGAGCTCTTCGGCGCGCTGGAACGTGCGGGTTGCCTCCGCCGCCGCCGTCACTGCCGACTGCTGCTCGGGGCTGAGGGACGACCAGAACTTCTTCGACGCCACCAGGGCGACCGGCGTATAGACGTGGTTTGTGATGGTCAGGTACTTCTGCACCTCGAACATCTTGTTCGCGTACATGTCGACGACCGGATGCTCATATCCGTCGAGAGCCTTCGTCTCGAGGGCGGGGTAGACCTCGGTGAACGCCATCGGCACGGCGTTAAGCCCCATTGCATTGAAGCTTGCCAGAGCCATCGGGCTTTGCATCACGCGAACCTTGAGACCCTTCATGTCCGCGAGCGCGTTGATTGGGCGCTTGCTGTTCGACATGTTCCGGAAGGCGCCTCCCGACCAGGCCAGGCCCTGCAAGTTCATGTCAGCCAAGCCGTCCAGGATCTTGCGGCCGGCTGGGCCGTCCAGCACCGCTGCTGCCTCGGCGTCGGACGCGAACAGGAACGGGAAATCGAAGATCTGGATTTCCTTCTTCCGGGTCGCGATCGGCGACAGCGCTCCCATGTAGAAGTCGATCGTCCCGGCCTGGGTCGCGATTAGCATCTTCTCCTCCGACCCGAGCGTGGCGTTTCCGAAGACATCGACCTTGACCTTGCCGCCTGTCGCCTCGGCGACCTTTTCAGCAAAGTACTTCATTGCCGCCGAACGAGGGTGACTGTCGGCGAACGAGTGACCGAGCCGGGCGGCCTTCGCCTCCTGGGCCAAGGAGGGGCTTACCGCTCCTCCCAGCAGCAAGCCGACGGCGGCTGCCAGACCAGCAAAGGAACTGCGACGTGAAACCTTCGGCATGATCTTCCTCCGACTTTGTTGAACCGCTCTTCGGCGACTTTCGAGCGGCTGAATAGCAACAACGCCCTTTTTCGCTCTGATGACAGGTTGTCTTACATCTGTCAACGTGGCAAAGAGAGGGAGGAACGGAGGCTCCGATGCTGCGCGACAAGGAAAGTGCCAACGAAGAGGCCCAGATCGTCCTCGAAACGCTGGTCCCGCGCCCGAACCTCGCGGCCCATGCCGCAGGAATCCTGGCCCGATCGATCGAGGACGGATTGCTCCGCCCCGGCGCCCGGTTGCCCGGCGAAATCGAATTGGCGCGCCAGCTCGGGGTCAGCAGGCCCGTCGTGCGCGAGGCGATCGCCTACCTGAAGGCCGACGGCCTTGTCGAAAGCCGGCATGGCCGTGGCCTGTTCGTCGGCCGCCAAGAGACACTCCGGCTGCGCCTGCGTGAGATCGATGCTTCGGAAAAGACGATCCTCGAGTTCCTGGAGCTGAGACGGGGTCTCGAGGTCGAGGCGGCCCAACTTGCGGCGCTGCGGCATACGGCTCACGACTTGGACAGGATGGAAGCGGCCATCGCCGCATTGAACGTGGCCGACGAGGCTGGTGAGGAAAGCTCCGAGCACGATCTCGCCTTTCATCTGGCCATCGCCGATGCCGCACGAAATCCGCTCTTCCGTCGCGTCTTGCAGTTTGTTGCGAAGCCGCTGCTGGCTTCGATCCAGGAAATGCGGGCCAAGGACCGGGGCGCAGCTCAGCGCATTGAGAAGCGTCGCGCGGATCATGACCGCATCCTTGAACGCATCAGGGCGCGGGATGCAGACGGCGCAGGAGAAGCCATGCGCCGGCACATCGATGAGGCCTGTGACCACTATACGGCCCTGCTGCCGTCGGAGGTCGCAGATCTCTATCCACTTCCAGTTCCGCAAAAAATGCGTTCGAAGGCAGGTAAATCGTGACGAAACTCTTTGATCTATCGGGCAAGTCGGCCCTCGTGACCGGCTCCTCGCGCGGCCTTGGCCGTGCCATGGCCGAGGGGCTGGCGGCAGCCGGCGCTGGAATCGTGTTGAACGGCTCCGACGAGGGGCGGCTCGCCAAGGCGGTGGCGGAGATGAGCTCGGCCGGTTACGCGGTACGGGCCTCACGCTTCGACGTCACCGACGAGAAGGCAGTCATCGAGGCGTTCGACACCCTCGACAGTCAGGGCGTCGCAATCGACATCCTCGTCAACAACGCCGGCATCCAGTTCCGTCGGCCGATGCTCGAGCTCGACACCGCCGACTGGAGGCGCGTCGTCGACACAAACCTGACCAGCGCCTTCGTCATCGGTCGCGAAGCGGCGCGCCGCATGGCTCAGCGCGGGTACGGGAAGATCATCAACATCGGATCGCTGACGAGCGAGCTCGCCCGTGCGACCGTGGCTCCCTACACGGTGGCCAAGGGCGGCATCAAGATGCTCACTAAGGCCATGGCGGCCGAGTGGTCGGAGCTGGGCATCCAGGCCAATGCTATTGGTCCGGGCTACATGCTGACCGACATGAACCAGGCGCTGATCGACAACCCGACCTTCGATGCCTGGGTAAAGGGGCGGACTCCCGCGCGGCGGTGGGGGCGCCCGGACGAGCTGGCAGGCACCTGTGTGTACCTCGCCTCAGCCGCCTCCGACTATGTCAGCGGCCAGATCATTTACGTCGACGGCGGAATGATCTCCGTCCTCTGAGTCCGAAAGCAGCAGGAGTATCACCATGGCCGGCTCACCATCGCTTGGTGTCGTCATTCACGCGCCGAAGGACCTGCGCATCGAGGCGGTCCCATCCATCGCTCCCGGTCCAGGGGAGGTCCGGGTCACAATCGAGGCTGGTGGGATCTGCGGCTCCGACATGCACTACTTCAACCACGGCGGCTTCGGCACGGTCCGCATCCGCGAGCCCATGGTGCTCGGGCACGAGATCGCCGGCATTGTTGCCGAGGTCGGGCCCGACGTCACCACGATCTCTCCCGGCACCCGCGTTGCGGTCAATCCGAGTCGGCCCTGCGGCCATTGCCGGTACTGCCGCGAGGGCATGCGGAACGAGTGCCTCGACATGCATTTCATCGGAAGCGCCATGCGCTTCCCGCACGCGCAGGGTGGCTTTCGCCAGAGCCTGACCGTCCGGGCCGAACAGGCGGTGCCGATTGCCGAGACGGTCTCGATGGCGGAGGCCGCCATGGCGGAACCGCTCTCTGTCTGTCTCCACGCAGCCACCCAGGCCGGACCACTGCAAGGAAAGCGCGTACTGGTCACAGGGTGCGGCCCCATCGGTGTCCTGTGTGTCGCTGTCGCACGGCATGCCGGCGCCGCCGAAATCGTGGCGACCGACATCGCCGAGTACCCGCTCTCGATTGCGGCCCAGGTCGGCGCAACGCGAGGTCTCAACACGGGTGAGGATCCCGAAGCCCTCACCTTCTATAAGGCCGACAAGGGCACCTTCGACGTCCTGTTCGAGTGCTCGGGCATCGAGCGTGCCCTAGCTGGCGCGCTCGATGCCGTGCGCCCGGGCGGGATTGTCGTGCAGGTTGGACTCGGCGGCGACATGAAGCTCCCGATCAACCTCATTGTGGCAAAGGAGCTTCAACTCCGGGGCACGTTCCGCTTCGACCGTGAGTTCGCGCTTGCGGTCGAGCTCATGGGACGCGGCCAGATCGACGTAAAGCCGCTCCTCAGCGCAACGGTCCCGTTTCAAGATGCGCACGAAGCCTTTGTACTGGCGCAGGATCGCTCCCGCGCCGTCAAGGTTCAACTCACTTTCGCCTGACGGCACGACCGGATCCAGGCTGCTGCGGGCAACACCAAAAGAGGAAACATTCATGAAAATCACGGCAATCGAGACGTTACGCACGGAGGAGTTCGGAAACGTGCTCTGGGTCCGGGTTCACACCGACGCCGGCGTAATCGGGCTTGGCGAGACATTCTATGGCGCCGGCGCGGTCGAGGCTCATCTCCACGACACGCTGGCGGGTCGGATCCTCGGGCGTAACCCGCTTCACATCGAGGCGCTGCACCGTGACATGACGAACCTGCCGATGGCCCAGGCCTCGACGGGGGCGGAGTCGCGGGCGACGTCCGCTGTCGACATCGCCTTGTGGGACATCTTCGGTAAGGTCTGCGGCCAGCCCGTGTATCAAATGCTCGGAGGCCTGTGCCGCGACAGGCAACGCATCTACAACACCTGTGCCGGCACCCGCTACGTGCGCTCGTCCAACATCAAGCCGGTTTCGACTTGGGGGCTGGGCGTGGAAGACAGCCCGTACGAGGACCTGGACGGGTTCATGAACCGGGCCGATGTCCTGGCCGAGAGCCTCCTGGAGTCGGGCATCTCGGCGATGAAGATCTGGCCGTTCGACCCTGCCGCAATCGAGAACCATGGGCTGTTCATCTCGGCCGAGCAGATGAAGACGGCCATTGAACCGTTCGAGAAGATCCGCAAGGCTGTCGGCGACAAGATGGAGATCATGGTCGAGTTCCACTCCCTGTGGAACCTGCCGGTGGCGAAGCAGATCGCGCGTGCTCTCGAGCCCTACAAGCCGACATGGTACGAGGATCCGATCCGGATGACCTCGCCACAGGCGCTGGCCGAATATGCCCGCTCGACGGACGTTTGGGTCTGCGCGAGTGAGACACTCGGATCCCGGTGGCCGTACAAGGATCTGCTCGAGCGCGATGCCACGCATGTCGTGATGGTCGATCTCTGCTGGACCGGGGGCTTGACGGAGGGACGCAAGATCGCGGCACTTGCCGAGACGTGGCATCGGCCGTTCGCACCGCACGACTGCACTGGGCCGGTCGGCTTCGTGGCCTCGATCCATGCCTCTCTGAGCCAGCCCAACACTCTGATCCAGGAATCGGTCCGTGCCTTCTACCGTGGCTGGTACCTCGAGCTCGTGAACGAGATGCCGGAGATCGAGGGCGGGTATGTTTATCCGCCGGAAGCACCAGGACTCGGTGTCGAACTTCTTCCCGCCGTGTTCGAACGTTCTGACCTGACGGTACGACGGTCGCAGCTATAACATCCGGACCTTCTGAGGGTGAGGAAAACTGACACCGAGAGCAGGTAATCGGCCATGCCCAGCAGCCGATCGCTAGAGCGCGTTGACATTCAGGATTCCCGCGGGCTCGCAAGTCTGATTCAAGCTCCTTTTCGGAGCGGAGGTTCGGGTGAGCGGAGTGCGTCTGATTTTGAAGGATCACCAATGGGATCGGATGGAGCCGCATCTGCCAGGCAAGCGCATGGATCCCGGCCGAACGGCGGTCGATAGCCGGTTGTTCGTGGAAGCCGTGCTCTGGCTAGCCCGACGCTGCGGAATTCGACGAGATCGCGCAGGAGCCCGTTGAGGAAGCGACAGATGAAGGCGAGCAGAGGATTGTCGCAGCTCTCGCAGAGAATGTCGTGGAACTCGATCTCGAGCCGACGGCCCGCGACCCGGTCGCCTCTGTCGCGGGCTTCAACGCATTGCTCGATATTGGTCTCCAGCCGCTGAAGCCGATCCTCCGTCAGGCGGCCGACGACGCTCTCCGCCAGAGACACTTCGAGGCTGCGCCGGAGCACATAGACCTGCTCGAAATCCAGTACCTGGAAATGTAGGTAGCTGCGCAGCTGCTGCATCGCCGCGTCGATGGACACCGGCTGGATCTCGGCGCCGCCGTTCGGGCCGGTCTGCATCTTCACGAGCCCCTGCACCTCAAGGGCCTTCAGAGCCTCGCGAAGCGTACCCTTCGCGCAGCTGTAATGCTGCATCAGCGTCTTCTCGTTAGGCAGCCGGTTGCCCGGCTTCAAGCCCTCCCGCGCGATCCAGCGTCTCAGGTCCTCGGCGATCTGGTCCGAGAGCTTCATGCGCTGCATCCGCCCCCGACCGGGGGTCGGAACGCCTCCCTTGTCGTTTGTCATAGCCGAACCGCCTCAGGTCTCCACGGGATATCGTCCTGGAGAGGATATATCGGACGGGCAAGCTTTTCGAAACGGAATAACTCATAGTCCGAGCTGGTCACCCCACGGCTCGCACATTCGACGACGGCCTTCGCGATGGGCTCGAACACGGGGCGGCAATACATGCGCGATTTCAGGATCAGGGTGCGGCACGCACGGGGATCGAGACCGACGCTCGTGAACACCGCAAGGTCCCACGGCTCGTGAGGCAGCTCGGTGACGAGCACCCGCGCCCGGCCGGTATCCAGCACGGCGGCCCGCCCCATGAAGCAGCGCATGCCCGTATAGGTCGGCCCACTGATCGTGTATTCCCCGTCGCCCAGGACGCGCACCCCGCCTTCGAGGCGCAGCGGATCTTTGGAGACGCCGATGCGGGGCATGGCCACGCGGTTGCCGATTCCGATCTCGATCCGCGCGCCGACGCCCGCCGCCATCATGGCCGCCACGGCTTCCGGATCGCAGATCGGACCCACGATAATGTCGTCGAGCCCT
>NZ_JAMXFI010000148.1:0-20463 GCF_025460875.1 Microvirga yunnanensis | reverse complement strand
CGCGGGGTGGAGCAGCCCGGTAGCTCGTCAGGCTCATAACCTGAAGGTCACAGGTTCAAATCCTGTCCCCGCAACCAAATCACATAAGCCCTCGCGAGCAAACCGCTCCGAGGGCTTTTTGCCGGGCAGTACGCACGGGAGCTTCCGCGTTCATCAAACCCCATGGACAACACAGGACACGGACGGGCTGGAGCAGCGAACGTGAACACTGGACCCGCTTTTTCGATCAACTCCGATGCTCCCACCTCTTTAAAGAGCGCATCCATTCCCTGTTGGCGCGCTGATCTCGTCCGCAGGAAAGAACAACATCCCTGGAACTGAGCAGAACCGCCTATGGACGGGGACCGGTTTCCAGCTAGAGTGAAGCAGAACCGTGTTGCAAGCGGTCACATCCTTCACCAGGGGAACACCATGTCCGTCAGATTCACCCGCCGCGACCTCGCGAAGATCGGCCTCGGCCTCGGGGCTGCCACTGTCCTGAGCCGCCACGCCCTCGCACAAGCACCTGCCTTCTTCCGCA
This sequence comes from Microvirga yunnanensis, assembly GCF_025460875.1. NCBI lineage: Bacteria > Pseudomonadati > Pseudomonadota > Alphaproteobacteria > Hyphomicrobiales > Methylobacteriaceae > Microvirga > Microvirga yunnanensis. The sequence goes on along the minus strand of NZ_JAMXFI010000148.1, from coordinate 19,943 downwards.
TCGGCACCGGCGGCACGGCCGGCACCTACTACCCGGTCGGGGGCCTCATCGCGAATGCCGTCTCGAACCCGCCGCAGCTCGTTCTGACCGCCCAGGCGTCGAACGGCTCGGTGGCCAACGTCAATTCCATCGTGTCGGGTGCCCTCGAGTCGGGCTTCACCCAGGCCGACGTCGCCTACTGGGCCTATACGGGGACCGGATTGTTCGAGGGCAAGGGCAAGATCGAGGATCTGCGCCTCCTCGCAAACCTCTATCCCGAGAGCATCCATCTGGTGGCGGCGAAATCCGCCAACATCAAGTCCGTCGCCGACCTCAAGGGCAAGCGCGTGTCGCTCGACGAACCTGGCTCCGGCACCCTCGTGGATTCCCGGATCATCATGTCGGGCTGGGGCGTCAAGGAATCGGACGTGAAAGCGGATTTCCTCAAGCCCAACCAGGCGGCCGAGCGCATGCGCGACGGCGGGCTCGACGCCTTCTTCTTCGTCGGCGGCTATCCCACCAGCGCCATCACGGAGCTCGCGGCGACGGGCGGCGGCGTCGATCTCGTCCCGCTCTCGGGCCCCGAGGCGGACGCGATCCGCAAGCAATACAGCTTCTTCGCGGCCGACGAGATTCCCGCCGGCACCTACAAGGACGTGGCTGCCGTGAAGACCCTCGCGGTGGGCGCCCAATGGGTGACCTCCGCCAAGGTGCCCGAGGCGGTCGTCTACGAGGTCGTCAAGGGTCTATGGAGCGACAAGACCCGTGCGGCCCTCGATGCCGGACACGCCAAAGGCAAGCTCATCCGCAAGGAAAGCGCCCTGGTGGGCGCGGGCATCCCGGTGCATCCCGGGGCCGAGCGCTTCTACAAGGAAGCCGGCCTGTCGAAGGGCTGATCCGTCCCGTCCATCCGCCCGTTCGACCTCCCGTGGCCGACGCCGCGGGAGGTGCTTTGCCTGCCACGTTTGCCTGCCACGAGAGCCCCCATGTCCGCAGCCGATCCCAGCGTCATCATCGAGAACCGCAGCCTCGAGGAGAAGTTCGATCCCGAGATGCGCTTCCGGCCCCTGCCGCCCGGCACCGCTTGGCTCGTGGCCGGTCTGCTGTTGGCGCTCTCGTTCTTCCACTATTACACGGCCGGTTTCGGGCTGCTGCGGGAAGCCACCCATCGCGGCATTCACATGGCTTTCGTCCTGGGCCTGATCTTCCTCGTCTTCTCGGCCTTCAAGAGCGATCAAGACCGGATCGCTCCCTCCACGTGGTGGCGGCCGGGCAGCATCTCCCTGCTCGACTGGGCTCTCGCCGTGGCGGCGGCCGTCTCCAGCCTCTACGTCCCCTGGATCTTCAGCGAACTCGCGTTCCGGGTCGGCAATCCGTCGCCGACGGACGTCGTCATGGGGACGATCCTGATCCTCGTCCTCCTGGAGGCGACCCGCCGATCCGTGGGCTGGCCGCTTCCGGTGATCGCCATCGGGGTCATGCTCTACGCCTATTTCGGCCCCTCCATGCCGGGCATCCTCCAGCATCCCGGCGCCTCCTGGTCCAACATCGTCAACCATCTCTACCTGACCAGCCAGGGCATCTACGGCATCGCCCTGGGGGTGGTCGCCACCTACGTGTTCCATTACGTGCTCTTCGGCGTGCTCGCGACCCGGGTCGGCCTCGGCAAGCTCTTCATCGACCTCGCGACCTGCGTGGCGGGCCGCTACGCGGGCGGCCCGGCCAAGGTGTCGATCTTCGGCTCGGCCCTGTTCGGCATGATCTCCGGCTCCTCCATCGCCAATACGGTCACGGTCGGCTCCCTGACGATTCCGGCCATGATCCGCGTCGGCTACCAGCGCCATTTCGCGGCGGCGGTGGAATCGGCGGCCTCGACCGGCGGCCAGATCACCCCGCCGATCATGGGCGCCGCCGCCTTCCTCATGGTGGAGTTCCTCAACGTTTCCTACCAGACGGTGATCCTGGCGGCGGTCGTTCCGGCCTGCATGCATTTCTTCGGCGTGTTCATGCAGGTCCATCTCGAGGCCAAGCGCTCCGGGCTGAAGGGGCTGCCCGCGGAGGAACTGCCCCGGGCCGCCCAGGTCGTCCGCGAGGGCTGGCAGACGATCATGCCGCTCGCCGTGCTGCTGATCGTGCTGTTCTCCGGCTTCACCCCCTATCTCGCGGCCTTCTGGGGCATCACGGCCTGCCTGGTGGTCGGGGCCTCGCGCGTTCCGGCCATCACGCTCGGATTCCTGGCCGCCATCGTCGGGGCCATCGCCATGGGGGTGCTCACCCAGCTGGTCTTCGTGGTCCCGCTCCTGGCCCTGGTGCTGGCGCTTCTCGTCGTCACGTTCCTGCGGAGCGAGGCCGGAAAGGCCATCGTTCTCGACCTCGTCGACGCCTTCGTGGTCGGGGCCAAATATGCCATCGGGGTGGGCGCGGCGGCCGCGACCGTCGGCATCATCGTGGGCATCGTCACGCTCACCGGCGTCGGCTTCAAGATCTCCTTCATCGTCACGTCGTTCGCCGCACAGCTCGCCCAGGGCTTCATGGACTTCGCGCCCGCGGGCCTCGCCGACATGAAGGCCATGACGCTGTTCTTCACCCTGCTGATGACCGCCATCGTGTGCATCCTGCTGGGGTGCGGCGTGCCGACGACGGCGAACTACATCATCATGGTCACGGTCGCGGCGCCGGCCCTGGGCCTCCTCGGCGTCCAGCCCCTCGTGGCACATTTCTTCGTGTTCTATTACGGGGTGCTGGCCGACATCACGCCGCCCGTGGCGCTCGCCGCCTATGCGGGGGCGAGCATGGCGGGGGCGGATCCGTTCAGGACGGGCAACACGGCCTTCCGGCTGGGCCTGGGCAAGGCCCTCGTTCCGTTCGTGTTCGTCTATGGCCCGGCCATGCTGATCGTCACCCCGGAATTCACCTGGCCGGGCTTCCTCTTCGTGACGGCCGGAGCCGTCATCGGCATCGTGTTCCTGTCGGCGGCTTTCGCCGGGTACGGGCTCACGCTGATGCGGCCCTGGGAGCGCTGGCTCATCGGCCTCGCGGCGCTGCCGATCATCGCGCCCGACGTGGAGACCACTCTGATCGGACTGGTGATGGCGAGCCCCGTGGTCGTGTCGCAGCTCGTGAGGGCGCGGGCCGCGATGGTGCCGAGACCTGCCTGAAGATCGGCCGCGCAACCTGAACCATTCGGCGATCCTCCCGTTGTTCTTTGCTTGGATCGAAGACAACGGGAGAGCCTCATGGTCGATTACAGGAAGCTTCTGGATGCGTTCGTGGGAGCCATCGGCCGTCCTGATCACCGCACTCCCGACCAATCCGGTCCCGGGAACCAGGGCCAGCAGGCCGGCAGGAGCGTGACCCAGATCGCCGGTCACACGCCCGATCAGCTTCTGCAGAAGGCGAAGGACTTCGCCGCCCAGCATCCCGGGCTCACCCAGACGGCCCTGGTCAGCCTCGCGGGCCTTCTGTTCAAGGGGCGCAAGAAGGGCAAGGTGACCGGCAATCTGGTCAAGCTCGGCGGCCTCGCGGTGATCGGCGGCCTGGCCTACAAGGCCTACCAGAACCAGCAGACGGCCAAGGGAGCGTCAGCGGGCGGAACGACCGCGCCCTCCGCTCCCGCAGCCCGATCCGAGGAGGATGTCGCGCAATCCGCCCTGAGCCTGCCGGAGACGTCGCGCTTCCACCCGGTCTCGCAGACCGAGGACGACGCGCTCCTGTTCCTGCGCACCATGGTGGCGGCCGCCGCCGCGGACGGGCACATCGACCAGGCCGAGCGGGCCAGGATCGCCAAAGGGCTGACCGAAGCCGGAATCGACCCGGAGGCGAGCCGCTGGCTGGAGACGGAAATGGCCTCGCCGGCCGACGTCGAGGAGCTGGCCGCCAACGTCAACGACCCCGACAAGGCCGCGCAGGTCTATGCGGCCGCTCGCCTCGCCATCGATCCGGATACCATGCAGGAGCGCGAGTTCCTGCACCAGCTGGCCCAGGCGCTGGATCTCGATCCGGCCATGCGTGCGCAGATCGACGACACGGCCGGCGGCCTGAGCTGACGGCGCGCCTCTCAGAGGGGTGACACCCGCCCCAGGGGCCGGATGCTCTGGTACCTCACGGTGGTCTGCGCGCCACCCCGCTCCTCGTAGCGCTTTCCGAGGACGAAGCCGAGCTCCGGGGAGTACAGGTCCGTGTGCTCCGAGGTGACCTTGCCCTCGCCATCCAGGAAGCGGTTGCGCACCACCAGGACCGCGTAGGAGCAGGTTCCGAGCTGAATCTGCTCCTGACCCGTGACCGTCAGCTCCAGCGAGATCAGGGCGCCGACCTTGTCGGGCTGCGCCGGCGCATAGGTCAGGGCGCGGCGGGCCTTCGGTTCGAGCGGGAAGACCGTCCGCAGATCCGATACGGGAATGTTGATGCTCCGGGCCGTGTCGTCGAAACGGCTGATCGGGAAGAACCCGCGATAATAGATCACGTCCTGTCTCTTCCCGCCCGGATAGGCGTTCACCACGTGCACGAAGTGATCCGAGGTGGGGCGGATTTCCGAAACCGTTCCCTGCCGTTCGAGAACAAAGCCCAGCTTCGCGGTCCGGGCCGCCGGGCAATCGTCCCCCAGGGCAGGAGACGCGAGGATCGTCAGGGCGAAAGGGAGAATGCGTCGAAACATGGGGGGCGACCCGACGTTGTTGGACGAGGAGGCGGCGCACCGGGAAGGTTCCCGATTCCGAAACGATGTAACACGAACTTTGCCGTGGTGGAATGCCTCTGGATCGCTGTCGCGTGAAGACGCCTCTTCGCATGCCCGAAAGGCAGCTACTTTAGTCAGGGGACGGTTGATCTTGCCCCCTGACCTGGATCAAATACCGCCACTGCGTTTACGGATGCCCGAAAGGATATGAAGAATGGCTGAGAGGCCTCACCGTCGCACTCCCGATCAGCTTCGCTCACGGCTATGGTTCGACAATCCGGACAACCCGGGCATGACCGCGCTCTACCTGGAGCGCTACCTGAATTTCGGACTGACGGGGAAGGAGCTGCAGGGCAAGAAGCCGATCATCGGCATCGCACAGACCGGATCCGATCTGTCGCCCTGCAACCGCCACCATCTCGAACTCGCCAAGCGCGTGCGCGACGGCATCACGGCGGCCGGCGGCGTGCCCTTCGAATTCCCGTGCCACCCGATCCAGGAGACGGGCAAGCGCCCCACCGCCTGCCTGGACCGCAATCTCGCCTATCTCTCCCTCGTGGAGGTTCTCTACGGCTATCCCCTCGACGGCGTCGTGCTGCTCACCGGCTGCGACAAGACCATGCCGGCCTGCATCATGGCGGCCGCGACCGTGAACATCCCGGCGATCTCGCTCAATGTCGGTCCCATGCTCAACGGCTGGCACCACGGGGAGCGCACCGGTTCGGGCACCATCGTCTGGAAGGCGCGCGAGCGCCATGCGGCCGGCGACATCGACTATCAGCAGTTCATCGACATCGTCGGCTCGAGCGCGCCCTCGGTCGGCCATTGCAACACCATGGGCACGGCCTCCACGATGAACGCGCTCGCCGAAGCGCTCGGCATGTCCCTGCCGGGCTCCGCCGCCGTGCCCGCGCCGTACCGCGAGCGCGGCCAGATGGCCTATGAGACGGGTCTGCGCATCGTCGACATGGTGTGGGAGGACCTGAAGCCCTCCGACATCATGACCCGCGAGGCGTTCGAGAACGCCATCGTGGCCAATGCGGCCATCGGCGGTTCCACCAACGCGCCGATCCACATCAACGCGATCGCCAAGCATATCGGCGTGCCGCTCGACAACGGCGACTGGGAGCGCATCGGTTTCGAGATTCCGCTCCTCGTGAACGTCCAGCCCGCGGGCGAGTATCTCGGCGAGGAGTATTTCCGCGCCGGCGGATTGCCGGCCGTGATGGCCGAGCTGATCGGTGCCGGCAAGATCCACGAGAACGCGCTGACCTGCACGGGCACGACCATCGGTGAGAACTGCAAGGGCAAGTTCACCTGGGATCACGACGTGATCCGGTCCTACGACAATCCGCTGAAGGAGAAGGCCGGGTTCCTCAACCTGAAGGGAACCCTCTTCGATTCCGCGATCATGAAGACCAGCGTGATCAGCCCGGAATTCCAGGAACGCTACCTCAACAATCCGGAGGATCCGAACGCCTTCGAAGGACGGGTGGTCGTGTTCGACGGGCCGGAGGATTACCACCACCGCATCGACGATCCGTCCCTCAACATCGATGAGCACACGATCCTCATCATGCGCGGCGCCGGCCCGGTCGGCTATCCGGGCGCTGCCGAGGTGGTGAACATGCAGCCGCCGGGCGCGCTCATCAAGCGCGGCGTTCTCTCGCTGCCGTGCATCGGCGACGGGCGCCAGTCCGGCACCTCGGGAACGCCGTCGATCCTCAATGCTTCGCCGGAGGCGGCCGTCGGCGGCGGTCTGGCGCTGCTGCAGACGGGCGACCGGATCCGCATCGACCTCAACAAGCGCAGCGCCGATATCCTTCTCTCGCCGGAAGAGATCGAGAAGCGGCGCGCCGATCTCGAAGCCCGGGGCGGCTATGCCTATCCGGCGAGCCAGACGCCCTGGCAGGAGATCCAGCGCTCGATGGTGGATCAGCTCTCCGAGGGCATGACCCTGAAGCCGGCCGTGAAGTACCAGAAGGTCGCGCAGACCTTCGGCGTGCCGCGCGACAACCACTGAGCTGAACGAAAGGAGCGGGGGCTGTCATGAACAGACTTCACGGAAAGACGGCCCTCGTCACGGCGGCCGGGCAGGGGATCGGACGCGCCATCGCGAAAGCTTTCCTTCGCGAGGGCGCACGGGTCTGGGCGACGGATCTGGACGTCGCCAAGCTCGACGGCCTCGAGGGCGCCGAGCGGCGCAGGCTCGACGTGCTGTCGAACGCCGATGTTGAACAGCTCGTTGCCGAGGCGGGGCCGTTCGACGTTCTCGTCAACGCGGCGGGTTTCGTTCATCACGGTACGATCCTCGAATGCTCCGACCGGGACTGGGATTTCTCGTTCGATCTGAACGTCAAGTCCATGCACCGGACGATCCGGGCGGTGCTGCCGGGCATGCTGGAGAAGGGCCGGGGTTCCATCGTCAATATCGCGTCGGGCGCCTCGTCCGTCCGCGGGATTCCCAATCGATACGTCTATGGGACCACGAAGGCGGCGGTGATCGGCCTGACGAAGGCCGTTGCGGCCGATTTCATCAAGCGCGGGGTCCGTGCCAACGCCATCTGCCCCGGCACGATCCAGTCGCCCTCGCTCGACGAGCGGATTGCCGCGCTCGCCGCGAGTTCCGGTCAGAGCCTGGAGAGCGTGCGTCAGGCCTTCGTCGACCGTCAGCCCATGGGTCGGCTCGGCACGGCCGAGGAGGTGGCGGCGCTTGCCGTCTATCTCGCGTCCGACGAGGCCAGCTACACGACGGGACACATCCATCTCGTCGACGGCGGGTTTGCGCTCTGAGCCGTCGTTGCTTCGAGCGCCGGTCCCGCACTGCTCCCGTCACGGGTGAACCAAGGAAAAAAGGCAGGCTTGAAAGCCTGCCTTTTCAGTTTGCCGTGGTTTGGGATAGGCGGATTATTTCTTGTGGTTGATCGGCATTACCCCCGCGCGGCTCTGCTGTTGGCGCGCTCTGCTTTGGCAATCCATGCCGCCGCCCCACGGTGCCTCCAATCCATCCGCAGGACGATACTGAAGTCCCGAATGGAGCCGCTATACTGGCTGAGGCAATACAACATAATTCCTCGTGCAAAATAGAACTTCACCAAAAACGTCGTCAAATCGGATGCTCTTGAGTTGTAGCAAGGTACCTGCTGTGATTTTTCTCCGAACATGAAGTCGATCAGGATCGACATGGTTGACTGTCGCGGACTTGCAGTTGTTGTGATCATTTTAAGCCTCACGCGAAAGTTGGTTGTATCGTCTCTGGTATAGGATGTTCGTCATCTGTTTGACTTGATGAAGTCGTCCCAACGATCTCACGTCGGTTACATAGCGGAAATCGGAGAAGCGCAAGGCATATCGGAATTGCGCAGCAAACCTCATGATCGAGCCGTGTTCGCACCGGGAGGGCGTCGCGACGGGCCCCCGGGACGGACTCACGCCGACCGGAGCCGCCCGCATGGAAGGGTTCGAACGGGCGGAGGGGCTGGAGCCTCGGACCCAAAAGTGGACACCACTTTTGGGATTCATCCGAGGCTCCCTCTCTTGACCGGCGCATCGGATGAGGCGGACCCGGCGGGCCACGCTCGTGACCCGAAGGGCCGCGCAAGCGACCCGAAGGGCCACGCTAGTGACCCGCAGGGCCGCGTCAGCGAATACCGGGTCCACTTTTCGCTGACGCGGCCCTCTGGGTCCGTCCGATGCGCTAGGCCCCCGCCCAGGCTCACTCCTGAGACGGCTCTTCTCGGTCCGTATTGATTATAACGTCATCATGTTGCAGAAAGAGCATTCGAGAGATGTGCCGAAATTTCATATCGGTCGGCGCATCGTCGGAGCTCTGACAATCCGGGCGGCATCAATGGTGCGAAGGACACACGAACCGAGACGTGAACACGGTGCATCGGTCCCGATCTTGGACCCACGTGACGAGCCACAGCCTCTGCTGGAAGCGGCTTTTGGCGTGGCACGGGAACATCCGGGACGAACTGGGGCCTGCCCGCACGCCCGTGCCAGGAACCTTCCAGGAGAAACTCCGTGCAGGACGGCGTGATCATGGACGGGGCGGAGAAGCACGCATCCGGGGAAGGGCCGGCATCGGACCCGCGGGACCGGATTCGCGGCCGGAAGGAGCGCAGCGGAGCCATTCTCGAGCATTCCTACCGGTCTCTCGAGCTCGATGAGATCGAGCACGTGGTCAGCTCGCAGATCACGCCCCACAAGCTTGTTCCCTTGAGCCGTGACAGGTCGGTCAACAGCACGTTCCGTTTCCATGGTGCGGAGAACCTGGCGGTCTTCGACATCCGCTACGGCTCTCAGATCGCCGTCGAGTTCGAGCAATACGAAGCCGGCGATCTCTTGGGCTTCGTGATGGCCAACGAGGGAACGGGCCGGGTTCTCCTGGACCGGGAGGAGTTCGGGATCTCGCGGAACCAAGGGGTGATGATCACCTCCGGACCCCGTGAGACCCTGCACTATGCGGAGGATTGCGAGACGCGCGTCGTGCTGATGAATCGAGGCAGAATCGCCGAGTATTGTGCGAAGCTGCTCGGGAGGGACATCGAGACACCCATCGATTTCCAAACGAACTTCTCCCTCGACAGTGCGGCGGGGCAGAGCTGGCTGCGGCTGACCCAGTATGTGGCGTCCGAGCTGCAGGATCCGCATTCGATGCTGAAGCTGCTGCCCGAGGCGCAGCGACAGCTCGAACAGACCCTCCTCACGTCTCTGCTGCTGGGGCACTCCCATACCTACTCGGAGGCGCTGCTGCGGCCGCAATCGGCGGCGGCGCCCTTCTACGTGAAGCGGGCGGAGGCCTTCATCAAGGCGCATTTCGCCGAGCCCCTGTCGCTGGCCGACATCGCGGCCCATGCCGGGGTGAGCGCCCGCAGCCTGCAGAACGGCTTCCAGAGCTTTCGCGGCATGACCCCGATGGCGTTCCTGCGCACCCTGCGGCTCCGGCGGGCCCAGGAAGCCCTCCTTCTGGCGGATCCAGCCCACGCCACGGTGACCGAGATCGCGCTCAGCTGCGGATTCAATCACATGGGCGAATTCGCAAGCCTCTACCGACGCACTTTCGGCGTCTCGCCGCGCCAGACCCTGTCCAAAACGATCTACCGCTGAGCCGACCCGCTGCGTTGGCGCGTTCGCATCCGGCCAGGGAAAGCCCTTACGTTTGGGGCCAGGGGGTCTCCGCCACGGGCGTCAGCGGGCCCTTCCCGTCGAACCATGAGATCAGGTTGTCGGCCACGAGCTTGCCCATCGCATTGCGGGTATGAACCGACGCGGAGGCGATGTGGGGCAGGAGCACCACGTGCTCCAGATCGATCAGTTCCTGCGGAACCCGCGGCTCGTCCTCGTAGACGTCGAGGCCCGCGCTCAGGATCGTGCCCGACCGGAGGGCTTCGATCAGGGCCTGCTCGTCCACGACGCTGCCGCGGGCGACGTTGATCAGAACGCCGTCGGATCCCAGAGCCTTGAGCACATCGGCGTTGATGAGATGCCTCGTCGAAGCGCCGCCGGGCGTGATGACGATCAGCACGTCGCACGCCTCCGCGAGCCCCGTCACGGTCGGATAGTACGGGTAGGCCACGTCGGATTGCTGCGTGCGCCCATGATAGGCGATGCTGACATCGAAGCCTTCCAGGCGACGCGCGATGGCTTTGCCGATCCGCCCCAGCCCGACGATGCCGACCTTCCTCTCACGCAAGGTTGCGGAGAGGGGAAACGACGCCTTCGGCCACTTCCCGTTGCGCAGATAGCGGTCGGCCTGCGGGATCTTTCTCAGGGTCGCGAGAAGGAGGCCGAGGGTGAGATCGGCCACCTCGTCGTCGAGGACGCCGGGCGTGTTCGTGACGACGATGTTGCGTCTGGCGGCCTCCGCCGCATCCACGTTGTCGTATCCGACGCCGAAGCTCGCGATGATTTCCGCATGCGGCAGGCGGTCGAGGAGGGTGGCGTCCACGCGGCCGAAGAGCGTGCTCGTCGCCACGCCGCGGATGCGCGGTCCGGCTTCCTTGAGAAAGGCATCCTTGTCCGCCTGCTCCCACAGGCGGTGGAGTGTGAAGGCCTTGTCCAGCGCGTCGATCACGAGCGGCATCATCGGCGCAGTCATCAGGATGTCGGTTCGGCTCATGGCGTTTCCTATGGCGATGTCGGTTAGAGAGCGCAGCGTGTGACGCCGCCCCGGCGAAGGGCCTCGTCGATGATCCTGCCCTGGTGCTGGAGGACCGCCTTTACGTCCTGGGGCAGATCGAGCCAGTGGCAATCGCGCAGGGCGGCTTCCAGGGCGTAGAGCGCATCGAGTCTCACCTGCCGGGGCAGCATGAATGTGAGCCGGCGATACGCCTCGACCGATCCCATGGATCGAAGATCGTCCAGCGTCCGGATGCCGATGTCGTCCAGTCGGCTGAGCGTGACCGGGCCGATCCCGCGCAGATTGTCGATGGAGGCGTCGCTCATGAGGAGTGGTCCGGCTTTCGGGGCTTCACACGTTCACGGTAAAGCAAATAGAGCCCCGATGCGATGACGATGCCAGCCCCGACGAAGGTCCAAGAATCCGGCCAATCGCCGAACAGGACATAACCCAGGACCAGCATCCAGACGATCTGGCTGTAGATGAAGGGCGCAAGGATCGCGGCCGGGGCCCGGGCATGGGCCAGGACCAGCAGCCAGTGGCCGAACGCCCCGTAGAAGCCTGTCGTCGCGAGAAGGAGCCAGACGAGGGGCGAGGAAGGGGTCGACCACACCCAGGGGAGCACGGGCGTGACGAAGACGATGCCGGCGACGCTCGAATAGAGGGTCGTGGTCGCGATGGAATCGCTCGAGGCCAGGATGCGCGTGACGATGTTGTAGAAGGCATAGGCTACGGAACCCGTCAGCGAGAGAAGGGCTGCCGGATGCATGGTGCCCAGGCCCGGTCGCGTGATGACGAGGATGCCGACGAAGCCGACCCCGATGGCGGCCATGCGCTGCCAGCCGACGCACTCCCCCAGGACCGGGCCGGCGAGAAGGGCCACCAGCAGGGGCGTCGCGAAGATGATGGATTGCGTTTCGACCAGCTGCAGGGACTTCAAGGCGAAGAAGTTGCACAGCGTCGAGGCGAAGAGCAGGAACGACCGGAGGAGTTGCAGGGGAAGCCGGCGTGTCCGAAGGGCCCCGGGCTGGGTCCGGGGATTGATGACCAGGACGGTGAGAAACGCCGCCGAGATGTACCGGGCCCAGACCGTGACCATCGGGTCGACCGAGTGGTTGACCCATTTGGCCGTCGCGTCCAGGCACGAAAAGCAGAACAGCGCCGCACACATCAGGGCAATGCCGATCATGCGGTTCTGACGCTGGGCGGCGAGTGTGGGCGGGGTCGTCGTGACGGTGTCGGCCATGCCGGGGATGCTAGCCGCTCCGCCGTCCCGAGGCGAATGTCCGCCACGCACGGCCCTCGTGCGCGGCACACAGGGGTGATGGTCAGGCCGTCGCGGCCATCTCCGGCTCGCTGGTGGCTTCAAGACCGTCCACGTCATCGTCGGCCTCGAACCCGGTCTGATCGGCTCCCGTGAGGCCAGCGAGGTTCTTGGCGGCCTTGCGCAGGAGCTTGCGCAGGCGCTTGCGGTCCTTCGCATCGAAGCCCTGAAGCAGCTCGGACTCGACCTCGTCCCACAGAGCGTCGATGGCGGCCGCCTTGCGCTTGCCCTCCTTGGTGAGCTTCACGCGCACCACGCGGGCGTCGCCCGGCTCGGTATGGCGCTCCACCAGCTTGAGGCTGGAGAGGCGGGAGACCGTCTTGGAGGCGGTCGGCGGACGCACCCGCAGGATGGCCGCGAGTTCGCCCATGGTCATGGGGCCGGCATTGCCGAGGGCCTGGAGAACCTGCTCCTGCCCGGCGAAGAGACCGAGTTCGGAGAGCTTGTCGCCCGTACGGCTGCGATGCAGGCGTGAAGCCTGAACCAGAGCCCACCCGACGCTTTTGACGCCCGGATGCTTGTTGTCGGTATCCATCGTCTCTCGGCCCTCGAAGCTTTTCCGAGCATAGCATGGCTCGGACTCATGACGGTACGATGACAAGCCGGCATATATTTAACAGGCTAAGGAATCGCACGGTTCAGATGTCCGGCGCGAGGGCGCTCTCGTGCCAGCGGCGCAGGAGGATGTGATTGAGCCAGGCGAGGATGAGAAACAGCCCGATGCCCGTCAGAGCCAGCAGCACGAGGGCCGCGAAGAGCCGTGGAATGTTGAGCCGGTATTGGCTCTCGATGATGCGGTAGGCCAGTCCCGATCCGGCCCCGGCCGATCCCGCGGCCATCTCGGCCACCACGGCGCCGATCAGCGAAAGCCCTCCGGCAATCCGCAGGCCGGCCAGGAAGGCCGGCAGAGCGGCCGGGCGGCGCAGATACCAGAGGGCTTTCAGCCGGGCTCCGAAGCGCGCCGCTGCGCTGCGCGAGGCCGGCGCACCATAGAGCTCGAACAGCTCCATGAGGTTCCGGTCGACGGATTGCAGGCCCAGCATCGTATTCGACAGGACCGGGAAGAAGGCGACCAGCCAGGCGCAGGCCAGCACGGCCACGTCCTGCGGCATGTAGATCAGGAGCAGGGGCGCGACCGCGATGACGGGGGTGACCTGCAGGACGACGGCGAACGGATAGAGCGAATACTCGACGACCTTCGAGAGGCTCAGAAGGACCGCCAGCAGCACGCCCCCGCAGACGGCCAGCACGAGGCCGGTGATCGTCGTCTCGAGGGTCGTCAGGAGCGAGGCTGACAGCAGCGGCCAGTCGGTCACGAGGGTTCGGGCGATCAGGCTCGGCGCGGGCAGGATGTAGGGCGGGATGCCTTCGATGCGCACGACGGCTTCCCACGCCGCGATGGCGGCTGCGAAGACGACGAGCGGCAGGACGATCTTCAAAGGATCGCCTTGCCTGCGTGTGGGTCCGGGAGCCGCTGCCGTCACGGTCGCTCCTCCGGCGTCTGCTGGAGGAGGATCTGCGAGATCCGTCCGGACAACTCGGCAAAGCGCGCGCCGGTGCGGAAGTCTTTCGGGCGCTCCCCGGGCCGCTCTCCCCGGATCTCGGCGACGATGCGGCCCGGCCGCCCGGACATGATCGCGATGCGGCTCGACAGATAGGCGCTCTCGTAGACCGAGTGGGTCACGAACACGATGGTGCAGCGCAGCTCGGCCTGCAGGCGCAGCAGATCGTCGTTGAGCCGGAAGCGGGCGATCTCGTCGAGGGCCGCGAAGGGCTCGTCCATGAGAAGCAGCCTGGGCCTCAGGGACAGAGCGCGGGCGATCGACACGCGCATCCGCATGCCGCCGGAGAGCTCGCGCGGATAGGCTTTCGCGAAGTCGCTCAACCCGACGAGGGCCAGGCTCTCGGCGATGCGATCGCGCGCATCGCGCCTCGACACGCCGCGCAGGCGCAAGGGAAGCCACACGTTGTCCGCCGCGCTGGACCAGGGCATCAGGGTTGGATCCTGGAACACGAAGCCGATTTCGCCGCGGTGATCGTCGCCCGTCGAGCCCGGCCAGGCGATGCTCCCTTCCGTCGGCTGCGCCAGACCCGCGATCAGGCGCAGCACCGTGGACTTGCCGCATCCCGAGGGCCCCAGCAGCGACACGAACTCGCCCGCCACGATGTCGAGGTCGAAGCCGGCCAGCGCCGTCACGCCGTTGGGGAAGACCTTCGTGACGTCTCTCAGGGACACGAGCGCGGACGGGAGCTGCGTCATGGGGGCGGGGACGCGGGACGGCGTCGCTCTCCTGTCTTATTTCTTCAGGGTCAGCCCCACGCCCTTGTTCACGAACCGGAGCGTATAGGCCTTTCGATAATCGAGATCCGGCTTGAAGAGGCCGGCCTTCACCATCTTGTCGAAGAAGTCCTTCATGCGCGCGTCGGTCATGGCGCCGATCCCGAGGGTCTGCGTGTCGCCGGAATCGACGATGCCGTATTCCTTCATCTTGGCCTGGGAATAGGCGAGCAGCTCGTCGGTCATCTCCGGGTTGTCGCGCTTGATGAGCTCCTTGGCCTTCGTGTTGTCCCCGTAGAGGTAATGGTACCAGCCGATCGTCGAGGCATCGACGAAGCGCTGCACGAGGTCGGGGTTCTTCTCCACCGTCTCGCGGCGCGTCTCCACCGTGGTGGAGTAGGTGCTGAAGCCGTAATCCGCGAGCAGGAACACGTTGGGCCTGGAGCCCGCCGCCTTCTCGACGGTCAGCGGGTCGGACGTGACGTAGCCCTGCTGCACCGCCGCCTTGTCGGCGATGAACGGCGCCGGGTTGAACCCGAAGGGCTTCACCTGCTCGTCCTTGAATCCGTATTCCGCCTTCATCCATTGAAAGAAGGTGGCGACACCGTCCTTGGACAGGAGGATGTCGTTCGACGTCTTCAGATCGAGGAAGGTGTCGAGCCCCTGGCCCGGATGGCTGAGGAGCACCTGGGGCTCCTTCTGGAAATGGGCCGCCACCACGATGGTGGGAATGTCCTTCTCCACCGCCGAAAAGGCCTGGATCAGGCTGCCGCCCATGTAGAAATCGAGTTTGCCGACCGTCATGAGCATGCGGTTGCTGGCCCGGGGGCCGCCCGGCACGATGGTGACCTTGAGGCCGTATGTCTCATACGTCCCGTCGGCCAGGGCCTGGTAATAGCCGCCGTGCTCGCCCTGGGCGATCCAGTTGGTGCCGAAGGTCACCTCCGTCAGCGGCTGCTGGGCCCAGGCGCCCGTGCCCAGGCCGATTGCCGCCGCTCCTGCGATCCAGGCGCTCCGCTTCATCGACACTCACCTTCCGCTCCGCAGGGCAAGGCCCCTGCCATCGGGCACAGCTTCTGCGCGGTTCGACCCGGGTTGGCAAGGTCTTCGTGATTCCGGGTAGACGGCCTGGTCATGACACGCTCCGTCGTTACCGGCTTGTGCCGGTGGTCCCGCTGCTGTGGGGCGCCGTGCCTGTCCGGCCGGAATCGTTGCGAACGGCCCCTCTCACGTCATCACCGGCCTTGTCCCGGTGATCCCGCTTCTGAGAAGCGCCGTGCTCAAGACAATCGGGATGGCCGGGACAAGCCCGGCCATGACGGGGAGGGTGTCACGGAGGCCGCAGGCTGGCCGGCACCGATCCCGGATCACTCCACGAACCAGGGATAGGTCCAGGTCTCCGTCAGGGCCCGGTTGCCGGCGCGCAGGAAGGCGCGCAGGTCCGTCGATTGTCCCGGCTCCAGCTTCACGTCGATGGCCGCCCGGAAGCCGCTCGTGTGGTCGTTGGGCATGATGAACGTGTTGGTGATCTGCCCGGCCGACGTGGAGGGCACCAGCTGCACCTGCTCGGGAGCGCCGAGATAATAGGGCAGGTTGCCGCCCGCGAAGTCGATGATGAAGCGCCGGTGCCGGGCATCGCTCGGCGCGTTGGATCCGCTCGCCCGGGGCGGGGTCTGGAAGGTGTTGATCACCTTCCCGCCCGGATGCATGGCGCCGATCGACGATGCGGCGCGCAGCCGATAGGACAGGACGACCTCCTGGCCGGGCTCGAAGGGCCGGCTCGGCTGCCAATACGCCACGATATTGTCATGGGTCTCGTCGGGGGTCGGAAGCTCGACCAGCTCGACCCAGCCTTCGCCCCATTGGCCGATGGGCTCGACCCAGTAGCCGGGGCGCTGGTGGTAATGGGCTTCGAGATCCTGGTAGTTCTCGAACACCCGGTCGCGCTGCATCAGGCCGAAGCCGCGGGGATTGTTGTCGCTGAAGGACGAGATCGTCTTGCGGCCCGGGTTGCGCAGCGGCCGCCAGATCCACTCGCCCGCGCCCGACTGCATGAGGAGCCCGTCCGAATCGTGGATCTCGAGGCGGTAGTCGTCGGTCGGCTTGCGGTCGTTCTCGCCCTCGAAGAACATGGACGTGAGGGGCGCCACGCCCACATTGGCGAGGGTCTGGCGCGGGAACAGCGTCGCCGTGACGTCGAGGGTGGTTTCCTTCGACGGGTAGATCTCGAACCGGTAGGCGCCCGCCACGGACGGGCTGTCGAGGAGGGCGTAGACGATGGCCCGCTCGTCGTTGGGCCGGGGCATCTCGATCCAGAATTCGCGGAAATGCGGGAATTCCTCCGCCTCGCCGCCTTCCACGTTGATTGCCAGGCCCCGCGCCGAGAGGCCGTATTTCTGGCCCGATCCCAGGAAGCGGAAATAGCTCGCGCCCAGGAAGGCGATGAGCTCGTCGAGGACCTTGGGGTCGTTCAGGGGATAGTGGAGCCGGAAGCCCGCAAAGCCCAGATTGACCGGCAGCGGCCGCTCGATCTTGTTGCGGCCGTAGTCGAACAGCTCCCGCTGATAAGGCACGGGCGTGGGCACCCCGTCGCGGATGATGTTCACGGTCACGGGGCGCTGGTAGAGGAAGCCCAGGTGGAAGAGCTGCATCCGGAACAGCCCGTTGCCGGAGCCCAGCAGGGCCTTGTCGGGCCGGAAGCGGATGTCGCGGTAATCGTCGAAGCTGAGCCGGTTGAGGGGCTCGGGCAGCTGGGTCGGAGGAGCCTCGAAGGGCACGGCGGCCAGCTCACGGGCGCGACGCACCACGTCCTCGTACCGGAAGGGATTGGGCGCTGGCACGCCGGTCTGCTGCTGCGCGGAGGCCTGGCGATGGAGGGCGGGCAGCGCGGTGGCTGCGAGCAGGCTTTGCAGGAGGATACGGCGGGACAGGTTCGTCATGGCTGCGGGGCGTTCTCGGCTGAAGGAGGAAAATGGCTGAAATTCAAGGGATTGGAATATGGGGCTGGAGCGTCTTCCGTGTACCTGTCCCGCTTAATGGAGGCTGAACGGTGATGCGGGCAAGACACAGGTCCCGGCAGGGTTAAAAAAATCTCAGGCCGGGTTCGAAAAGCTCTTGTGATCCCTGGCGAATATGCTTATTTCACCCCTGCCCAATTTCGCACGTGCCTGTGGTCGCGTGCCGGTTGGTGGGCATCCGGACAAGAGGCCGGACAGCCGCCCGAGAGCGCCCTAGCTCTCGATACCCCTAACCGGCAGCCGGAGGCGAAAACCGGCGCACCTCGTTCTCAACGGGGGACGCGACTTAAAGCAACGACGAACGGGCTTTTTTGGTCTCGTTGGCCCTCCAAAGGTCAACACCGAAGAGGCTTGTTTATCATTGCCAGGCGTGCGGATGGAGTATCCCCATCCAATCCAAGGCAGCATCGTCGGGTGAAGAGCCCATCGCCGCGTCTCGTGTCTCCATCGCACGAAGCGGGATGCCATCTTTCCCCGCTGACGCCGGACGGCAGGATGTCCTGATCGTCTGAATTTCAATCCGGAGGCTTGAAGACCTCCATTGAACCTTTGGTGGGGAGAGCGCCATGACTCAGCGCATCCGTGAATTCCTGCGCAACCGACGTGAGGATGGCCCGTGCGTGGTCGTCGACCTCGAGGTCGTGCGCGACAACTACTCCAAGTTTGCCCGTGCGCTCCCCGACACGCGCGTCTTCTACGCCGTGAAGGCCAACCCGGAGCCGCAGGTGCTCAAGCTCCTGGCCGAGCTCGGCTCGTGCTTCGACACGGCGTCCGTGGTCGAGATCCAGCTCGCGCTGGATGCCGGCGCGACGCCCGACCGCATCTCCTTCGGCAACACGATCAAGAAGGAGCGCGACGTCGTGCGCGCCCTCGAGCTCGGCGTTCGCCTCTATGCGGTCGACTGCGAGGCCGAGGTCGAGAAGATCTCCCGGGCCGCCGCGACGGCCGGCATCGACGCGTCCGAGGTGAAGGTGTTCTGCCGCATCCTGTGCGACGGCGCCGGCGCCGAGTGGCCGCTCTCCCGCAAGTTCGGCTGCGTGCCCGAGATGGCCGTGGACGTGCTGGAGCATGCCTACCGTCAGGGCCTGGAGGCTTACGGCGTGTCCTTCCACGTGGGCTCGCAGCAGCGCAACACCGAAGCCTGGGACCAGGCTCTCGGGTCCGCGTCGGCGATCTTCCGTGAATGCGCGCACCGCGGCATCCACCTGTCGATGGTCAACCTCGGCGGCGGCTTCCCGACCAAGTACCTGAAGACGGTGCCGCAGGTCGAAGCCTATGGCGAGTCGATCTTCCGGGCGCTGTCGAAGCACTTCGGCAACCGCATCCCGGAGACGATCATCGAGCCGGGCCGCGGCATGGTCGGCAATGCGGGCGTCATCGAGGCCGAGGTCGTTCTCGTCTCGAAGAAGAGCCGCGACGAGGACGAGGTGCGCTGGGTCTATCTCGACATCGGCAAGTTCGGCGGTCTCGCCGAGACGATGGACGAGTCGATCCGCTACCCGATCCGCACGGAGCACGACCAGGACCGCATGGTGCCGTGCGTGCTCGCGGGTCCGACCTGCGACTCGGCCGACGTCCTCTACGAGAAGGAGCCCTACCTGCTCCCCGTCTCGCTGGAGATCGGCGACAAGGTGCTGATCGAGGGCACGGGCGCCTACACGACCACCTACTCGGCGGTCGCGTTCAACGGCTTCCCGCCGCTCAAGTCCTACGTGATCTAAACCATTCTCCGCAAAAGCGGCTTGCCGGTTTCGCGATAAGAGAATGCGACTTTAGAAACTCACGTCCCGCCTGCCCCGCGACATGGGGCAGGCATCAACCCCACAGAGTTGTCCCGGACGGCCTGCTCGGCTCGAGCAGGTGCGAGGGCTGTCGCTCACCCCAGGTGTTTTGGGAGGCCACGGCCATGATCACGATCCGCGAAGAAACCTTCCGCGATGTCGAGGCGCGCGAGGCGCTGCTCGATGCCTGCTTCGGACCCGCCCGGTTCCAGAAGACCTGCGAACGCCTGCGCGAGGGCAGGATGCCGGCCGACGGCCTGTCCCTGGTCATCGACCGGGACGGCGAGATCATCGGCACGGTGCGCCTGTGGCACGTCTCGGCCGGTCCCAACCGCGCCGCCCTGATGCTCGGCCCGATCGCGATCGATCCGTCCGTGCAGAGCCTCGGCCTCGGGGCCAAACTCATGCGCGAGGCGCTGAAGCGCGCGGCCGATCTCGGTCACAAGGCGGTGCTTCTCGTGGGCGACGCGCCCTATTACGAGCGCTTCGGCTTCGCGGCCGACAGGACCGGCTCCCTCTGGCTGCCGGGCCCCTACGAGCGCGGCCGCTTCCTGGCGCTCGAACTCGAGGCCGGCGCCCTCGAGGGGGCGCGCGGTCTCGTATCCGCCACGGGAGCGCTCGAGCAGAAGCCCGATCTCGGCGCGCTGGTCGCGGCCGCCGCGCAGGGCGCGCTGGCGGGTCTCCGCCGCTCGCTCTGAGGCTGTCCTAAAGCATCGGACCCAAAAGTGGACTTGCACTTTTGGGATCCATCCGATGCTTTCTTCT
>NZ_JAMXFI010000147.1:0-20471 GCF_025460875.1 Microvirga yunnanensis | reverse complement strand
GGATGCCGCTCTCGCAGGAGGCCGCATCGGACACGTCGAACTTGAAGACCGGAATGCCGGTTTCACCCTTGAACTGGTTGGCGGCCTCGTCATTGCCGCCGTAATTGGCCGCAACCTTGTAGCCCGCGTCCTTCAGGGCTTTTGAAATCGCGGCACCGATGCCGCGGGTGCCACCGGTGACCAAAACGACACGCGCCATGCTGTTTCCTTCCCAAGACCGTTCGTGCGGATCTCTCGAGGATCCCTTCGCCGTGAGGCGGTCGGAATGGACCGCCTCACAACATAGCTTAGGCTATTTGACGGAACGGGGAAGGGCGAGGCTCCGGAATTTCACCGAGCCTCGCGACGTTTTTGGCCCGCGAGGCGACCTTCAGCGCTCGAGGCACATGGCGACGCCCATGCCGCCGCCGATGCACAGGGTGGCGAGACCCTTCTTGGCGTTGCGCCGGCCCATCTCGTGCAGGAGGGTGACCAGGACCCGGGCGCCCGAGGCCCCGATGGGGTGACCGATCGCGATGGCGCCGCCGTTCACGTTCACGATGGACGGATCCCAGCCCATGTCCTTGTTGACCGCCAGCGCCTGGGCGGCGAAGGCCTCGTTGGCCTCGACGAGGTCGAGGTCGGACACCCTCCAGCCGGCCTTTTCCAGGGCCTTGCGGGAGGACGGGATCGGGCCCGTGCCCATGATGGCCGGGTCGACGCCGGCGGTCGCCCAGGAGGCGATGCGGGCGAGCGGGGTCAGGCCGCGCTTCTCGGCCTCCGCCTCCGTCATGAGCACGACGGCGGCAGCGCCGTCATTGATGCCCGACGCGTTGCCGGCCGTGACCGTGCCTTCCTTGGAGAAGGCGGGGCGCAGCTTGGCGAGAGCCTCGACGGTGGTGCCGGCGCGGATATACTCGTCCTGATCCACCACGATGTCACCCTTGCGGCTCGCAATCGTCACGGGCGTGATCTCGTCCTTGAAGCGGCCTTCCTTTTGGGCAGCCTCGGCCTTGTTCTGGGACGCCGTGGCGAACTGGTCCTGCTCCTCGCGGGTGAGCTGCCAGCGCTGGGCCACGTTCTCGGCGGTGTTGCCCATGTGGTAGCCGTGGAAGGCATCCATCAGGCCGTCCTTGAGCATGGTGTCGACGAGCTTGAAATCGCCCATCTTGGTGCCGGCGCGCATATGGGCGGCATGGGGCGCGAGCGACATGGATTCCTGGCCGCCCGCCACGATGATCCCGGCATCGCCGTTGGCGATCTGCTGCATGCCGATGGCGACCGTGCGCAGGCCCGAGCCGCAGAGCTGGTTCAGCGCCCAGGCGGTCTTCTCCTGCGGCACGCCGCCGGCCATGGCGGCCTGACGGGCCGGGTTCTGGCCCTGGCCCGCGGTGAGGATCTGGCCGAGGATCACCTCGTCCACTTCCGCGCCGTCAACCTTGGCCCGCTCCAGGGCCGCCTTGATGGCGATGGCGCCGAGCTCATGGGCCGGGGTGTTGGCGAAGGCCCCGTTGAACGAGCCGACGGGGGTGCGCGCCGCGCCGACGATGACGATGCTGTCTCGGGCCATTCCTCTCTCCTCATGCTGTTTGTCTGGTCGCAGAATGAATGTAGTGCCGGTCCGATCAAATCCCCAGGGGGTGGGATGTCAAGGATCGGATCATGCAACCCAGCCCTGTGGGCCTTAGACTTTTGGCGCTTTGATCGTTCGGGATAAGACTTATAATCATGGAAGCCTGGCATCCCGCGGATCGGGATGAAGGATGCCGGGCACGGTGGATCTCCCGGGAGCGTATCGGGCACAATGGCGACGGACAAACAACCGACGGTCATCAAGAAATATGCCAACCGCCGCCTCTATCACACGGGTACTTCGACCTACGTGACCCTGGAAGACCTAGCGGGCATGGTGCGCAAGGGCGAGGATTTCGTGGTCTACGACGCGAAGTCCGGCGAGGAGATCACCCGGTCGGTTCTCGCCCAGATCATCTTCGAGCAGGAGAACAAGGAGGGGCCGAACCTCCTGCCCGTCACGGTGCTGCGCCAGCTGATCCGCTTCTACGGCGACAGCATGCAGGCCCTGGTGCCGAGCTATCTCGAATTCTCCATGAACAATCTGTCCCAGGAGCAGCAGAAGCTCCGCGAGCAGATGGCGCAGGCCTTCGGCCCCTCGGCCTTCCAGGCCATGGAGGAGCAGGTGCGCAAGAACATGGGCTTCTTCACCGAGGCCATGCGCATGTTCTCGCCCTTCCCGCAGTCGCAGGCGCCCTCCGGCGCTCCCGAGGCGAAGCCTTCCGCGAGAGGCGAGGGCGGGGACGACCTCGACCGCCTGAAGCAGCAGATGGCCGACATGCAGGCCAAGCTCGACAAGCTGGCCAGCAAGTAGCCTCTCGCGACGCCCGGATCGTCAGCCTCGCGCCTTCTTCAGCATCCGGTGGAGCGCCGAAGGCTGCTGCACCGCCTCCGGGGCGCCGAACAATCCGCCCTGCAGATAATCCACCCCCCAGGCCGTCAGCAGGCGGGCCGTCGCCTCGTCCTCCACCCATTCCGCCGCCGTGGCGATGCCGAGGTGCTGGGCCCGGTCGATCAGGGTCCTGACCATGAGCCGGTCGGCGGTCGAGCGCTTGAGCGGCTGGATGAAGACGCCGTCGATCTTGACGAGGTCGACAGGCAGCATCCGCAATTGGCCCGGCGTCACGTAGCCGGCTCCGAAGCCGGTGAGGGACAGCCCGACCCCGAGGGCCTTCATGGCATGGAGCCGGCCCAGGGTCTTGCGGCACTCGGTCAGGGCCGCCTCGGGAACCTCGATCACGAGCCGGGACTCGATGCCCGGGCGGGCGCCGAGGTGAGCGGCCAGCAGGGCCAGCCATTCGGCATCCTGGAGCGTTCTGGCCGAGACCGGCAGCGCCAACCGCAGGCCGGGGTGATCGTTGAGGTGATCGGCGGCCAGTTCCAGCATGCGGGCGTCGACCAGAAGGGCGAGGTTCGCCTCCTTCAGCCTCGGCACCGGGCCGAGCAGGATCGGATCGCCCTCGGGGTGCGTCAGGCACGCGACGGCCTGCATCAGGGCCGGGGCGCGGCTTTGTGTTTCCACCACCGGCTGGCAGGCGAGGCTCAGGCTGCGGTCGTTCAGGGCCGCGATCCAATCGAACGGCGCCTGCTCGGCCGCCCGGGAGGCCTTGCTCGGCCGGGCGTCGTAGAGGGTGCAGGAATCGCCGCGCTCGAGGCCGGATGCCAGCGCCTGCTCGGCGAAGCGCAGCAGTTTCGGAGCCTTGAAGGTATGATCCGGCGCGCAGGCGGCTCCAAGACGCAGGGAGCGAGCGGCCGGATGATCCTTCATCAACCCGGCGAGCCGCCGCATGGCGCTCGGAGTCTCCGTGGCCGGGCAGGAGGTCAGGGCCAGGGCGAAGCGGTCGGGTCCGAGAAAGGCGAAGAGATCGTGGCGGCGCATCATCGGGCGCGCCATCCGGGCGAGTTCCGCCGCGGAATCGCTGCCATCGCCCTCAAGCGCGCCGACGATCAGGGTGCAGGTCTGGGAGACCCGCACCGCCTCGTTGATGCCGTTCTGGATGCCGCACAAAAGCTCCGAGCGCTGCTGCAGCATGGCGGGCACCAGATCCCGGTCGCCCGGCGCCCGGTCGAGCCGCAATTGGCCCCGGGCATAGGCCGGGCGTCCCTGGACATCCTGCTGCCAGCGGCCCGCATCCTCGACCATCACCACCCGGTCCGGCTCGAAGCGCAGGGCGTACCGCGTCTCGTAAGCACGGCTCGGGCTCCCGGTCATGCCGATGGCGTCCTGACGGGAGAGGCCGCAGCCGGGCTCGACGAGCCAGGAGAACGCCTGACCGGTCTTCGGCAGATCCCGGGACGGCAGACCCAGCGCCTCGGCGGCGCCGGGCCCCCAGGTCAGGGTGTCGGACACCATGTCCCAGGCATACACGATGCCGCTCACCGGGGGTCGGACGGACGGTGAGGCTTGGCGCGGCGACCGGGATACGCCCCTGAAAAGTCCCGTCCGGCCCTGCCCCTTCGTCGCCATCACGCTCACCCTCGACTCTACGCACAGATCGGGGATGGCTGAGGGCACCTCTCGAAAGCCTCGCCGAAACCCCGGAAAACCAAGGGATGCAGGATCGTCCCTCAGGCTTAATGAAGGGTAAAATGCGATGGAAAATCAGTCCGTTTGGGGATAACGGGCATAAAAAAACCGGCGCTCGAGGCGCCGGTTCGGATTGTCGCATGCCGCGTTGGATTACGCGTCGGTCTTCACCTTCAGGACCTGACGGCCACGGTACATGCCGGTCTTCAGGTCAACATGGTGAGGACGGCGCAGCTCGCCGGAATCCTTGTCCTCGATGTAGGTCGGGGCCTTCAAGGCATCCGCGGAGCGACGCATTCCGCGCCGCGAAGGCGACGTTTTTCTTTTTGGAACGGCCATATCTCGTCTCCGGTTAATATAGCGGAGCGCCCGCTCAACCGGGGAACGCTCACATCTCAAACTTGATGAGGTTGCGCCTCATACAAGGTCTTTGGGCAAATATCTAGCCCCTGAAAGCAATCCGAGGGTTTTTCATTGCCGCAGGGCGGTTCCTTGCGGCTTGAGGCAGTCGCTGAAGGGAGCAGCCCTTTCCATGCGGGCCTGGAGCTGGCCCGCCAGGGCCCGATGGCCGGGCCGCGGGCGGGCCGGGTTGCGGACCAGGGGGTTGGGCAGCGCCCGCGCCAGAAGGGCGGCCTCCTGGCGGGTCAGGTTCCTGGCCGGCTTGCGGAAGTATGTCCGGGCGGCCGCCTCGGCGCCGAAGACGCCGTCGCCCCACTCGGCCACGTTGAGATAAACCTCCATCATCTTCCGCTTCGACCAGATCAGGTCGAGATAGAGCGCGACCGGGATCTCCAGACCCTTGCGGACATAGGACCGGCTCGGCCACAGGAAGAGGTTCTTGGCGACCTGCATGGGGATGGTCGAGGCGCCCCGGGACGGACCATCCTCGTCGGCGGCCTCCACCACGTCCCACAGGGCGTCCCAGTCGACGCCGCTGTGCTCGCAGAAGCGGCTGTCCTCGGCGGTCATGACCGCCAGGGGAAGGGAGGGCGAGATCTCGTCGAGCCCGACGAAGTCCCGCTCGACCGGCTGCAGGGTCAGCCAGCGGCCGAGCATCAGGGTCGAGGCCGGCGGCACGACCCAGTACAAAAGGCCTAGCCAAAAGACCGCCCCGACCCATAAGAGGATGAGACCGAGGCCGATCCGGACGAGGCGGCGGACAAAGCGGGCAACCGTCATCGGCTCCCGCGGCCGTCCCGACCGCAGCGTCCATTTCGGTCGCAACCGTTCACCCGCATTTCCCTCGGACGGAGCGGCAGCCCCTTCCGGATTCAGGCTCGTCATGGCGCCATCCACCAGCACTTTCACGACGCGGCTCTCCGATGCCGCGAGGGTTGTCGAAGCAAGTCTCGAAGCCTTGCTAACAGACAAAGCCGCTCCCGGCGAGCTTGCCCGGCCGCCCCGCCTCATGGCCGCGATGCGTCATGCGGTCCTCGGGGGCGGCAAGCGCCTGAGGCCGTTCCTGACGATCGAGGCGGCCCGCCTCCTGGGAGCGGAAGGGCAGGGGGCGCTGCGGGCGGGCTGCGCGGTCGAGCTTCTCCACTGCTATTCCCTGGTCCATGACGATCTGCCCTCCATGGACGACGACGACCTGCGCCGGGGGCGGCCCACCGTGCACAAGGCCTATGACGAGGCCACGGCCATTCTCGCGGGCGACGCCCTTCAGACCCTCGCCTTCGAGGTTCTCGCGGATCCCGCCACGGCGTCGGAGCCTGCCATTCGCTCCGACCTCGTGCTCGGCCTTGCCCGCGCCTCGGGGCTCGGGGGCATGGTGGGCGGGCAGCTGCTCGATCTGTCCGCGGAGGGGCGCTACGGGTCCGTCGACATGGGCGAGGCCGACGTGCGCCTGCTGCAGATGATGAAGACGGGGGCGATCCTCACCTTCTCGGTGGAGGCGGGCGCGATCCTGGGGCAGGCGGATGCCGCGGCGCGCCGAAGGCTCGTGGCTTACGGGCGCGCGCTGGGAGCCGCCTTCCAGGTCGCCGACGACATCCTCGACCGCGAGGCCTCCGCCGAGGCGCTCGGCAAGCGCACGGGCAAGGACCAGGAGAAGGGCAAGGCGACCCTCGTCGACCTGCTCGGCATGGATGGCGCCCGCCGCGAATGCCGGCAGCTCGTCGAACAGGCGGACAGCGCCCTCGACGGCTTCGGCCCGCAGGCGCTGGTTCTGCGCGAGGCCGTCCGCTTCGTCGTCGAACGGCAGGTTTGAGCCCGCGTCAATCCTGGGTCGTCGGAACCCAGAATGCCAGCTTGACGTGACCCGGGCGGCGGTTGTGCGGCACGGAGCCCGCAGGGATGCCGCCGTTGGCCAGAATGACCTTTCGCGAAGCATCGTTGTCGTCGTCGCAGGTGATCAGCACCCGCGAGAAGCCCTCCGAGCGGCAGACCGGCAGGATCATGCGCAGGGCCTGCGTGGCGTAGCCGCGGCGCTGCTTCCAGGGCACGATGGTGTAGCCGATATGGCCGTAGACGGCGAGCGGCAGCTCTTCCGTCCCGGGCTGGAAGCGAAAGCCGATGCGGCCGCAGAACGTGCCGTCGCTGATCCAGTAATCGTGCGCCGGCAGGCGCGGCACCTCCTGCCCGTCCGCCAGCCGGACCATCGGGCTGTGGTAGAGGTCGTGGAGAAACCGCTCGGGATCGCGCCGGAGCTGCAGGAGTTGCTCGCGGCTGACGTCCTGGTCCGTGTTGGGCGACCATCCGCGCTCGAGAGCATCGGCATAGAAGGGAAGCCAGTTCAGGCTCGGGGGGATGAGGCTGATGTCAGTCATGGAGCATCGAAACTGACATCACGTTCTCTCGCGCGCAACAGGCTTACACCGTGACCTGGGTGCCGACCTCGACGACGCGTCCCGTGGGGATCTGGAAGAAGTCGGTGGCGTCGCTCGCCGATTTCGCCAGGCCGATGAACAGCTTGTCCTGCCAGAGCGGCATGCCGGACTGGCTCGCGGGGCGGATCGAGCGGCGGGACAGGAAGAACGAGGTCGCCATGATGTCGAACTTGAAGCCTTGCTTGCGCAGGATCGCGAGGCCCCGGGGAATGTTGGGCGTTTCCATGTAGCCGTAGCTCAGGCGGATGCGCCAGAACGAATCGCCCACATGCTCGATGGCCACGCGGTCCTCGTCCTCCACGCGCGGAACGTCCGCGCTGTTGACGGTCAGGATCACGTTCTTCTCGTGCAGCACCTTGTTGTGCTTGAGGTTGTGCAGCAGGGCCGCCGGGGCGGTATCCGGGTCGCTGGTCAGGAAGACGGCGGTGCCCTTCACCCGGTGCGGCGGGCTCTTCTCCAGCATCTGCACGAGCTCGAGGAAGGGCACGTCGATCTTGCGGGTCTTCTCGAACAGGATCCGGGTTCCCTTCACCCAGGTCCACATGAGCACGAAGAAAACGCCCGCGATGACGAGCGGGACATAGCCGCCGTCGAGGAGCTTCACCAGGTTCGAGGACAGGAAGGTGAGGTCGATCAGGAGAAGCGGGATCATGATGAGCCCGGTCTTCACCGGCCCCCAGCCCCAGCTCCGGCTCATGACCACGCAGGCGAGCAGGGTGGTGACCACCATGGTGCCGAAGACCGCAATGCCGTAGGCGCTGGCGAGATTGCTGGAGGAGCCGAAGAGCAGCACCAGGCTGACCACGGCGGCGAGCAGGAGCCAGTTCACCCGCGGCAGATAGATCTGGCCCTGATGGGTCTCCGAGGTGAAGCGGACCTCCAGCCGCGGCAGGATGCCGAGCTGGACGGCCTGCCGGGTCAGGGAATAGGCGCCCGTGATCACGGCCTGGCTCGCCACGATGGTTGCCAGGGTGGCGAGGATCACGAGGGGCAGGAGCAGCCAGGGCGGGGCCAGAAGGAAGAAGGGATTGGCAATCGCATCGGGGTTCGACAGCACGAGCGCACCCTGGCCGAGATAGTTCAGGGCAAGAGCCGGAAAGACCACCGTGCTCCAGGCCGTGCGGATGGGCCTGCGGCCGAAATGGCCGAGATCCGCGTAGAGCGCCTCGGCGCCGGTCACGGCCAGGCAGACGCTGCCGAGGATCGCGAAGGCGGTGCCCGGGTGCGTGACCAGGAAGGAGACGCCGTGATACGGGTTGAACGCGAGCAGGACCTCCCAATCGTCGGCGATGTGGAGGAGGCCGAGGGCCCCCATGCTGATGAACCACAGGAGCGTGAGAGGGCCGAAGAAGGCCGCCACCTTGCCGGTGCCGCGGCTCTGCACGGCGAAGAGGGCGACAAGGATCGCCACGGCGCCCGGCAGGATATAGGCCTCGAAGGACGGACCCACGAGCTTGAGCCCTTCCAGGGCCGACAGCACGGACATGGCCGGCGTGATCGCCGCGTCCCCGTAGAAGAGGGCCGCGCCCGCCATGCCCATCATGAGGATCGGAAGGCTCCGTCGCCCGAGCGCGCGCTGCGCCAGGGCGACCAGGGTGAGCGAGCCGCCTTCGCCCTTGTTGTCGGCCCGGAGCAGCAGGACCACGTATTTCACCGACACGGTGAGGATGAGGGCCCAGAGCAGGAGCGACAGGATGCTGATCACGAGCTCGCGGGTCAGGGGAACGGGCGTTCCATGGTGACCGCCGGTGGCGGCCAACACCGTCTCCCGCATGGCGTAAAGCGGGCTGGTGCCGATATCGCCATAGACGACCCCGATGGCGCCGAGGGTCAGGGTCCAGAAGCTCGCCTTGAAATGGCTGTCCGGTAAGGTGGCCTCAGGGGCTGCGGAATCTGCATGTCCCGGGGCAACGGCGTGCTGTTCTGCCATGTGTGCTTTTCTTTGCGGACGTGCCCGCGGACGGCCCTTGTTGAAGTACCCTGTAGACGACGAAGGGCGGCCCCCTTCTCCAACGAGCGCAGCGGCCGTCATTGCCGGCACGGCGGCTCTCTAGCATATCGCGCCTTAGCTTAAAAACGGAATTTCGCAGGAGGTTCCATGGCCACGCTTGCCGCCTCACTCGGCGGCGTCGCGCCCCGGCTGGCCATAGCTCTTCTCGATGTAGTCGATCACGATCTTCTGGAAGTCCTGGGCGAGTGTCGGGCCGCGCAGGGTCATGGCCTTCTTCCCGTCGATGAAGACAGGTGCCGCGGGCTGCTCGCCGGTGCCGGGCAGGGAGATGCCGATATTCGCGTGCTTCGACTCGCCCGGCCCGTTCACGATGCAGCCCATCACGGCCACGTTGAGGTTCTCGACGCCCGGGTAGATCCGGCGCCACTCGGGCATCGAGGTGGAGATCCAGGTCTGGATATCCCGGGCCAGTTCCTGGAATACCGACGAGGTGGTCCGCCCGCAGCCCGGGCAGGCGGCGACGAGCGGCACGAAGGTTCGGAACCCCATGGTCTGGAGCAGTTCCTGGGCGGTCTTGACCTCCAGGGTCCGGTCGCCGCCGGGCTCCGGGGTCAGGGAATAGCGGATCGTGTCGCCGATCCCCTGCTGGAGCAGGATCCCCATGGCGGCCGAGGACGCCACGATGCCTTTCGTGCCCATGCCGGCCTCGGTGAGCCCGAGATGGATCGCGTAATCGGAGCGGCGGGCCAGATCCTGATAGACGGCGATCAGGTCCTGCACCGCCGAGACCTTGGCCGACAGGATGATCCGGTCGCGCCCGAGGCCGATCTCCTCCGCACGGGCGGCGGAGAGCAGGGCCGACTGGATCATGGCCTCGCGGGTGACCCAGCGCATGTCGCGCGGGCTCGCCGAGGCCGCGTTCTCGTTCATCAGATGCGTCAGCAGCTCCTGGTCGAGAGACCCCCAGTTGGCCCCGATCCGTACCGCCTTGCCATGCCGGATCGCCTGCTCGACGATGGCGCCGAACTGCCGGTCCTTCTTCTCCCGGAAGCCCACGTTGCCCGGATTGATGCGATACTTGGCGAGCGCCTCGGCGCAGGCCGGATGATCGGCGAGGAGCTGATGGCCGATATAGTGGAAGTCGCCGACCAGCGGCACGTCGACGCCGAGCCGGTCGAGCCGCTCGCGGATCTTCGGCACGGCCGCGGCCGCCTCGTCGCGATCGACGGTGATGCGCACGATCTCCGACCCCGCGCGGGCGAGCGCCGCCACCTGGGCGACGGTCGCGTCCACGTCCGCCGTATCCGTGTTGGTCATCGACTGGACCACGATCGGCGCGCCGCCGCCGACCATGACGGATCCGACGCGCACGCCCACCGTACGGTGGCGCGGGGCGGGGCCGGCGAGGCTTTCGGAGGCGGGCTCAGAGGGCGAGATGAGGGACATGCTGCATTCCACGACGGCAGCTCCAGGCTGCCGCCGTTTAGCTGATGCCAAACATCTGCTTCGTCAAGCGCGGCTTAATGGTGCGGAGAACGTCGCCTCAGTGAACGTCCTGGCACCGGGCGCAACGCCCGGTGATCTCCAGAACCTTCGTGCGCGGCTGGTAGCCCTGATCCCGGAGGACCTTGAGCACGGTCTCGGCCACGTCCGGGGACGCGATTTCGTTCACGTCCCCGCATCCGTCGCAGATCAGGAACGCCGTCGTGCGTGCGCCGGCGACGGTCCCCGAACTGGCGATGTAGGCGTTGCGGCTCGCCAGCCGATGCACCAGCTCCTGCTCGATGAGGAAGTCCAAGGCGCGGTAGATGGTGATGGGAGCCATGCGCCGCCCCTGCGAGCCGAGCAGAGATCCACCAGGTCGTAGGCGCCGAGCGGCCCGTCGACCCCATGGAGAGCTTCGAGCACCCGGCGGCGGATCGGAGTGAGCCGCGCGCCCTTCGATCGGCAGACGGCTTCCGACCGGGCGATGGCGCGTTCCGTTCTGTCCGAGTCGGTCGGAGCGTCCGCGTGGGAAAGTCTGTGGTGAAGCGATAATGCATGGGCCATTGGATCATCCCTGGCTAAATGACTAAAATCTGGCGCCCCCGCCTTCTCCGCGCCCCGTGCGAGGCACGAATCCACCCAATTCATATATGTTATAACACGACATAAATAAAGTGGGGAAACGCCCCCGCGTCTGCAATCCAACGTTGCAGATTTGCATAGAGTCGAGCTAAAGCATCGGACGTGAAAAGTGGACTTGCACTTTTGGGATCCATCCGATGCTTTCTTCTTGAATGAGAGCATCGGTCAGGACGGACCCAGCGGGCCGCGCCAGCGAAAACCGGGTCCACTTTTCCGTCCGATGCTCTAGGGCTGCCGGAAGCGCCAGACGCTCGATCTCTTTACGTCGGAATCCTCGAGAGTCCGGGTGACAGGCACTTCGTAGACGGCGAGGTTCTCCAGGCGATCCTTGGGAAGGTAGCTGCGTCCGGGATCGCCGATCAGGACGGTGGCGCCCCTCCGACTCAAGGAAAGCAGCCAGTCGGTCACCCGCTCGGCGAGATCGCGCTCGTAGCAGATGTCGCCGGCGAGCACCGCGTCCCAGCCGCGATCCTGCCCCACGACGTCCTCCCGGAGCGGGGTAATCGAGGAAACGCCGTTGGCCGCCGCGTTCATGCCGATCGCCGCGACCGCGAAGGCATCGATGTCGCAGGCGGTCACCGCGGAGGCGCCGGCCTTCATGGCCGCGATGGCGACGAGGCCCGAGCCCGAGGCGAAATCCAGGACGCGCCGCCCGCGGACGGTTTCCGGATGATCGAGGACGTAGCGGGCAAGCGCCTGTCCGCCCGCCCAGGCGAAGGCCCAGAAGGGCGGCGGCAGGCCGATCTCGCCCAGTTCCTCCTCGGTCTTCTGCCAGAGCTCCGTCGCTTCGTCGGCCACGTGCAGGGAGATTTCCGGCGCGTGAGGCACGGGGCGGAGCCGGGTCTCGGAGCGGATGAAGGCGATGGGGTCGGAGATCATGAGGCCAGCATCGAGCGGTAAAGCCGTTTGACGCTCTCGATGACATCCCGTTCCGTGAAACCGTCGAGAACGCGCGCGCGCGCCGCCTCGCCCATGCGGGCGACGATGTCCGGCTGGCCGGACAAGGTCGCGAGCGCCTCCGCCAGGCCGTCCGTGTCGTCGGCCGGAACGAGGCGCCCTTCGATCCCGTCCCGCACCAGGGTCCGGCAGCCGGGAACATCGGTCGTCACGATGGCGCGGCCGCAGGCGGCGGCCTCCAGCAGCGTCCGCGGAAGCCCCTCGCCGCCGCGCGAGGGCAGGCAGGCCACGTGATGCGCGCGCCAGACGGCGGCCACGTCCCGCGTGGGCCCATGCCAGGAGATGCCGGGCTCGGCGCTCCAGGCCTTCAGGGTCTCCTCCGGAATCGCCTTCGGGTTCGAGGGATCCGGGGCGCCGTAAAGGGAGAGCTCGACGGCCGCGCCCTCCGCCCGTGCCCGACGGACCGCTTCCACGGCCAGGTCGATGCCCTTGGACCAGAGCATGCGGGCCACCACCGCAATCAAGAGCGGCGGCTGCACGGGCAGGGGGGTGGGCCGAAAATGGTCCGGGTCGATGCCGGCTCCGCCGAGAATGGTGACGCGCTCACTCGCGGGATCGAGCCCGAGGAGCTTGGGATCGTCCGTGTTCTCGAAGACATAGCGGGTCTGGCGGGTTTCGAGCCCGCGCACGAGCAGGCGCACGGCGCGCTGCGAGAGGCGTGCGATCCTGTCCGTCCGGGCTCCCAGGAAGCCCGAGCCGGTCAGCGCATAGACCCGGCGGCCGATCCCCGCCAGGGCGGCCGCGAAGCCTCCGACCAGGATTCCCTTGAGGGCGATGCAATGGACGAGATCGGCCTTCTCGGCCTTCAGGATCGCGGCAAGCTGACCGGCCGCATAGCCGGCCGCCATGGGATTCAGGCTACGCCGCTCGGCTTCGAGCGGGACCACTTTCGCCCCCGTGGCCTCGATCGCCTCCCGGTGCGTGCGCACGCGGGTCACGACCGTGACCTCGAGCCCGAGCTCGCGGGCCGCCCTGGCCATGGGCAGGAAATGGGAGGCGAAGAACCAGTCCTCGGTGATCACGAAGACGATCTTGCGGCCTTGGACGTCAGGCAGGGACAAGGAAGACAAGGGATGATCCGGATGAAGAGGCTGGGCCCTTCTAACCCCCGCGAAGGGCAAAAGGGAACTCCCCCGATCGGGACCCGTTGCCGTCATCTCGAAACATGGGAGACAACCGACATGCCGGAATGGCTGCCGACCGTCCTGGCCACGATCGCAGGCCTCCTCTCGACCTCGAGCTTCATTCCCCAGGTGGTCAAGGCATGGCGGGAGCGCGACACGCGGGCCATCTCGAAGCACATGTACGTGGTCACGGTGACGGCCTTCGTCCTGTGGTCGGCCTACGGGTTCCTGATCGGCAGCTGGCCCGTGATGGCCTTCAACCTGCTGAGCCTGGTCCTGAGCGCCACCATTCTGGTCTTCAAGATCCGGAACGACCGGGGCAAATCGTCAGGGGCGAGGACGCCCAGGGAACCCGCGATGGCACGGACCGGTTGACGTTCTGCTTTTTCCAAAAGGCCTTCCATGCCGGAACCGAACGCCACCGCCGAGAATGTCATCGACCCGCGTGACGCCGCCGAATCGGCGGGGTTGCGGTACGTCTCCGACGAGGAGCCCGGCATCCGGCGCAGGAAATCCGGCAAGAGCTTCACCTATACCGGCCCCGACGGCAGGACGATCGACGACAGGTCGATCCTGGAGCGCATCAAATCGCTGGCGATCCCGCCCGCCTACACGGACGTGTGGATCTGCACGAAGGCGAACGGCCACATCCAGGCCACGGGCCGCGACGCCAAGGGCCGCAAGCAGTACCGTTACCATCCGGCCTTCCGGGAGGTTCGCGAGAGCACGAAATACGAGCATATGCTGGAGTTCGCCCGCGGGCTGCCGGCCATCCGAAAGACCATCGACGCACATATGAGCCTGCGCGGGCTTCCGCGCGAGAAGGTGCTGGCCACGGTGGTGCATCTGCTCGAGAACACGCTCATCCGGGTGGGCAACTCCGATTACGTCAAGCAGAACAAGAGCTATGGCCTGACCACCCTGCGCGACCCGCACGTGAAGGTCGACGGCGGCGAGCTGCGGTTCCAGTTCAAGGGCAAGAGCGGCAAGACCTGGCGCCTGCAGGTCAAGGACCGGCGCATCGCCAAGATCGTGAAGGCCTGCCAGGATCTGCCCGGTCAGGACCTGTTTCAATACCTCGACGAGAACGGCGAGCAGCAATCGGTCACCTCGGCCGACGTGAACGCCTACTTGAAGGAAATCACGGGAAGCGAGATCACGGCCAAGGACTTCCGGACCTGGGCCGGCACCGTTCTGGCGGCCCTGGCTCTGGCCGAATTCGAGGCGTTCGACAGCGACGCCAAGGCGAAGAAGAACATCCGGGCGGCCATCGAGAAGGTGTCCGCCCGCCTCGGCAACACGCCGAGCATCTGCCGCAAATGCTACGTGCATCCGGAGGTCTTCGCCTCCTATCTCGACGGCGGCCTGCTCCTGGACGTCAAGGAAGAGATCGAGACCGAGCTGCGCGAGGATCTCGCCAGCCTCAAGCCCGAGGAGGCGGCCGTGCTGGCGCTGCTGGAGCAGCGCATCTCCCGGGAGGTCGAGAAGCAGCCCGCGAGGAAGCGCCGCCGCCCGTCGTCCAGGAAATCCGACAAGACGGAGCCCGAGATGCGGGTTTGAGACGATGCCTGGTTCATGGTCTGCCCGGATGAAGTCGAGCAGCGGTCCGGGATCAGATGTCGGACCGGGCATGTCCCGCATGGATTCAGAGAGAGTTGGCTTCAGAGAGACATGAGCAGGGCGGTCGGACCGGTCCAACCTCTCACGTCATGGCTGGGCTCGTCCCGGCCATCCCGATGATGTGAGGCGCCGAGCCCATCCGATCGGGATCACCGGCACAAGGCCGGTGACGACAGGGAGGAAGGATGACGCTCAGGCGCGGCCCAAGCCTTGACGCCTCTCCCGTCCCATGGTCCATCGCATCGGCAACGAACGGACGGGACTCTGATGGCACCGTGGACGATAGGGGCGGCCCTCGCGGCTTTCCTGGCCTGCTTCCTTGCGGGCGAAACGGCGCCCGCTCTCGCGCAGGGGAGCGAGCCCCGGAGCTGGCCCGAGGTCAAATGCGACCGCTACCGGAAAGCCTGGTCCGATGCGCTCGCCCATCGGGGCACGAAGGGTCTGGGCCGGGAGTTTCTCGAGCGCCATGAGGCTTTCCTGGCCTCGGGCTGCACGACGAAGGGCGACGTCTGCCCACGCACGGCGGAGGAACTCGATCTCGCCAACATGATGGTCGTCGCCGCCATGAATGCCGGAACGGCGAGCACGTTCCCGCCCTTCGCCTGCCGCAGGTGAAGGGACGGGTGAAGGGACAGACGGCCCCTCCGACGGTCGAACATTCTCCCGCCTGACCCGTTAGGGCTTCGCCACCTTCATTCCAGCGAGGCCTCCCCATGCGCATCCATCATCTCAATTGCGGTTGCATGTGTCCCGTCGGCGGGCGGCTGTGGGATGGCGTCAGCCGGGGCCTGACGGGACAACTCATCTGCCATTGCCTCCTGGTCGAGACGGACACCAGCGGGCTCGTCCTCGTGGATACGGGATTCGGCTCCCGGGACGTGGAGGATCCCTATGGGCGGATCAGCCCGCTCTTCATCCACACGAACCGCATCCGGCTCGAGCACCGCTATACGGCGCTGGAACAGGTGAAGAGCCTCGGCTTCTCGCCCCGCGACGTGCGCCACATCGTGCTGACCCATCTCGATTTCGATCATGCCGGCGGCCTCGAGGATTTCCCGGAAGCCGTCGTCCATGTCCTGCGCGCGGAGGTCGAGGAAGCCGAGGTGAGGCACGGCTTCATTCACCGCCGCCGCTACAGTCCCGGGCAATGGGACGAGGTGCGCGACTGGCGGTTCTACGATCCCACCGGGGAGCGCTGGTTCGGATTCGGCTCCGTGCGCGACCTCGACGGGCTGCCGCCCGAGATCCTGATGATCCCCCTGCCGGGCCACACGATGGGCCATGCCGGGATCGCCATCGACACGCCGGACGGGTGGCTGCTCAATGCGGGCGACGCCTATTTCTACCGGCACGAGATGGACGCGGACCCGTCCTGCACGCCCGGTCTCGCGGCTTATCAGCGGCTGATGGAGGAGGACCGGGGGCTGCGCCTTCACAACCAGGAGCGGCTGCGGGATCTCGCCAATGACGGGCGCAGCGACGTCAAGATCTTCTGCAGCCACGACCCGATCGAGCTCGAAGCCCTGCAGCGCCTGAGCACCGGATGGCGCCCGATCCGGGCGGACCGTCGTCCACCCTTGCGGGCTCATTGAGCCGCGTCCCCTGGTCCCTGCCTGCCGCCGCCCTAAAAGCAGGCAGGTAGGCCGACGAGGGGAAGAGGACATGGAATTCGACGCCCTGATGCTTTCGCGCATCCAGTTCGCGTTCACGATTGCCTTCCACATCATCTTTCCGGCTTTCACCATCGGTCTCGCCAGCTGGCTCGCGGCGCTCGAATTCAACTGGCTGCGCACCGGAAATCCGCTCTACCGCACGCTCTTCCGGTTCTGGGTGAAGGTGTTCGCGGTCTCCTTCGGCCTCGGCGTCGTGTCCGGCATCGTGATGAGCTACCAGTTCGGCACGAACTGGTCACGCTTCTCCGAGTTCACCGGCAACGTGCTCGGTCCGGTCATCGCCTACGAGGTCATCACGGCCTTCTTCCTGGAGGCTGCCTTCCTGGGCATCATGCTCTTCGGCTGGGAGAGGGTCGGCGACCGGCTCCATTTCTTCGCCACCTGCATGGTGGCCCTGGGGACCCTGATCTCCGCCTTCTGGATTCTGTCAGCCAATTCCTGGATGCAGACGCCGGACGGGTTCGCCATCGAGAACGGCAAGGCGGTGCCGGTCGACTGGTTCAAGGTCGTGTTCAATCCGTCCTTCCCCCTGCGCTATGCGCATATGGTCATGGGCTGCTACCTGACGACCGCGTTCGCGGTCGCCGGCATGTCCGCCTGGATGCTGCTCCGGCATCCGCACGACGCTCCGGCGGCGAAGCTCGCGGGATCGCGTCGCTCCCTGTCCATGGCGCTGTGGTTCGCGACCATCTTCGTGCCGATCCAGATCGTCATCGGCGATCTCCACGGCCTCGGCGTGCTCAAGTACCAGCCGACGAAACTGGCCGCCATCGAGGGCAACTGGGACCGCATGGCGAACATGCCGCTGCGCCTCTTCGCCATTCCGGACGAGGTGGCGGAAACGAACCATTACGAGATCGGCATTCCGAAAATCGGCAGCTGGGTTCTCACGCATGCCTTCCACGGCGTCGTGCCGGGCCTGAAGGAGGTTCCCCGGGACGAGCGCCCGCCCGTCTGGCCGGTCTTCTTCTCCTTCCGCATCATGGTCGGCATCGGCTTCGCGATGCTCGGACTCGGCCTGTGGAGCCTGTATCTGCGCTGGAAGGGTACGCTGTTCAGCAACAGGCCGTTCCTGACCGCCGCCATGATCATGACGCCCTCGGGCTTCGGCGCCGTGCTCTTCGGCTGGTTCACGGCGGAGATCGGCCGCCAGCCCTGGGTGGTCTACGGACATCTGCGCACGGCGGACGCGGTGTCTCCCATCGCGCCCGGCGCGGTCACCGCATCGCTCCTGACCTTCATCGTCGTCTATGCCTTCGTGTTCGGCTTCGGCTCCTATTATCTCGCCAAGCTCCTGCGGCGCGGGCCCGATCCGATCGAGGACATCCGGGGAGACGATCTCGACAAGAAGCCGAAGCGTCCGTTCTCGTTGCCCGACGAAGGGCTCGAAGGGCGCTCTCGACATCGTGCACAGCCGGCGGAATAGGAGGGCGAGGCATGTTCGGCTTCGGGATGGAACACGAAGGACTGGCCTTCTGGCTGCCGCTGATCTGGTCGGGTCTGATCGCGGTGGCCGTGGCCATGTACGTGATCGTCGACGGGTTCGATCTCGGCGTCGGCATTCTGTTCAAGGCGGCCCGCAGCGGGAACTGGCGCGACCGCATGATGTTTTCGGTCGCACCGATCTGGGACGGCAACGAGACCTGGCTCATCCTCGGCGGCGGCGGTCTCTTCGCCGTGTTCCACATCGCCTATGCGGTGCTCATGCCGGCCCTCTACGTGCCGATCATCCTCATGCTGATCGCGCTGATCTTCCGCGGCGTCGCCTTCGAGTTCCGCTTCAAGGCGGACCGGTCGAAATTCCTCTGGGACAACGCCTTCTTCTTCGGCTCGCTGCTGGCGACCTTCTTCCAGGGCATGGTGCTGGGCGCCTTCGTCCAGGGATTCGCCACCGACGGGCGCCAGTTCACCGGCGGCACCTTCGATTTCCTCACGCCCTTCAGCGTGCTCACCGGCCTCAGCCTGATCTTCGGCTACGGGCTTCTCGGCGCGACCTGGTGCGTGATGAAGACCACGGGCGAACTGGAGATCTGGGCGCGGCGCATGGCCGTGCGCTTTCTCGTCGCCACCGTGCTCGCCATGGCGGCCGTGTCCGTGTGGGTGCCGTTCCTGGGGCGGCAGATCGAGACGCGCTGGTTCTCCTGGCCCAACATCGCGTTCCTCGCGCCGATTCCCCTGGTGACCGCGTACGTGGCCTACAGGCTCCTGCGCGATCTGGAGGAGGGGCGTCATGTGCGCCCGTTCTTCCTGGCGGTCGGCCTGTTCCTGCTCGGCTATCTCGGTCTCGGGGTCAGCCTCTTCCCCTACATCGTGCCGCCGAATCTCACGATCTGGGACACGGCCAACACGGTGAACTCCCAGCTCTTCGCCCTGGTGGGCTTCGCGATCGTGCTGCCGATCACCTTCGCCTACACGGCCTATGCCTATTACGTCTTCCGCGGCAAGGTGGCGGACGAGATCTCCGGCGGCGGCTACGGTTATCACTGATGGGGGCCGAGACGCACCGTCCGCCGGAGCCGCGTTCGAAGCGCCTGCTCTGGTTCGTGGCCCTGTACGGGGCGAGCCTCGCGGTGTTCGCGGGGCTCGTCTACGGGCTGAGGCTGATCATCCCTCATTAGCGCATTTTTCGGCGAAGTGGATCCGGTTCGCCGTCAAAAATGCGGCATGGCAAAGAAGAGAGGTGATTCCACGCTAGTGGAAACAGCTCTAGCGATAGGTGCCGATGAACCCCTTGTCGGTGACCACGACCCAGCGGGCGCCGCGACGCTCGATGCCTTCGATGCGGCCGACGCCCGGGAGGACGCCGCCCGGCATGACCTCGTAGAGGCGTCGGTTGCGGTTCTCGACCAGGGCCGCGCCGTCATAGACCTCGCGCAGGACCCATCCGTCGACCGGCTCGCTCCTCGCCGGCTTGGGAGCCGGGGGCTCCGGCTTCAGCGCGACCGCCTCCGGCTTCGGGGCAGGGGTTTCCTCCTTGAGGGCCGCTTCCGTGACCGGAGGCGCGGCGGGCGCCGCCGGCTTCGGGTTCAGGCCGGCCAGGGTGGTGAGGATCTGGCTCTCCATCCGGTCGAGCCGATCCTCGAGACCCGCAAGCTTCCTGCCGGGCTCCTGCAGGCTGGTGGCGAGGCGCTCGATCCTGTCGGAGAGCTTCGACTGTTCGGAAGCCGAGGAGGTGGAGGCGGTGTGCTCGACATCCTTGAACGCGACCACGGTTTCCCGCAGGGCGTCGAGATCCGTGCTCAGGCGGGCAAGAATCTCCCGGCTGCGGGCCGTCTCGGCCTCGAGCCTGCCGACGGCGTCCCGGTTGGCCAGGGTTCCCACGTAGGAGGCCGACCACCCGGCTCCGACGAGCACGAGGGCCACGGCGGCCTGGGCGAGGAAACGGGCCGCGGAGGATGTCGCGCCGGCCGGGACCTTCTCCCGGGCCGGTCCCTCGGGGGAGGAGAATTTCGGGCGAAGCTTCGCGCTTCTGATGGCCTCTTCCAGGGCCGCGCTGGCCGTGGGGTCGATCTGGACGGGTCCGGCGGACGATGCGCCGGTCCGTTTCGCGGCTTCGCTGCAGTCCTGAGAACGTATGTTGATGTCCATATTCCGACCTCATTTCCAGGTCAGAGACCGTTAACCCTAAAAGTTTACCAAAGCGTTATCCTTGGCGTTAAGTCATTGCATTGCATGACCTCTCCGAACGAAGAGGGGCATAAAATTTGCAGGGCGATCTCTAAGTTTTTGTTGACAATGTTACATAGAATAGGGTTACAAAAGGTGTCGTTACGGAACGCGACCACCTTAGGGGCATCTCGATACCCATAAGAGTGCTGAGAAACCTGGCCTTCCAGGCCTAACTATAACGAGATACTCTTGTGGGGCCACAGCCCGACATCGCAGCCATCGTCAGGTGGCAAACGTTGTGATAAGGTATATCCTTACGCTACGGTTCTACAATCTTGACGGCGCCGGGTCACTGGTCCGCCTATCGGAAAGACAACATGAAGCAGGCATCGAGAAATCGGGAAGAAAGCACAGAGGTCCAAGACGCTCTGAAATCGTGCCTTCCCTCCTTCACCGGGGTTGCCGCCTTCTCGGCAGTGGTCAACCTTCTGGCTCTCACGGGCT